>JAQVEQ010000232.1 GCA_028697875.1 Novosphingobium sp.
AGATCCACATCGATATCGACCGCAGCTCGATCAACAAGACGGTCCAGGTCGACCTGCCGCTCGTGGGCGATTGCGCGACGGTCCTCGAACAGCTGATCGCCGCCTGGGGCAAGCGCAAGGCCGCCGACCTCACCGAATGGAAGGCCCGGATCGACGGCTGGCGCGCGCGCGACAGCCTCGCCTATCCGCGCCGCCAGGGCGGCACGATCATGCCGCAATACGCGATCGAGCGCCTGTTCGAACTGACCCGCGCGAAGGACCCGATCATCAGCACCGAAGTCGGCCAGCACCAGATGTGGGCCGCGCAGTATTTCGGCTTCGACAAGCCGAACAAGTGGCTGACCTCCGGCGGGCTGGGCACGATGGGCTATGGCCTTCCGGCCGCCATCGGGGCGCAGCTTGGCAACCCGGACAGCCTGGTGATCGACATCGCGGGCGAAGCCTCGATCCAGATGAACATCCAGGAAATGGGCACGGCCAGCCAGTTCCGCCTGCCGGTCAAGGTCTTCATCCTCAATAACGAATTCATGGGCATGGTCCGCCAGTGGCAGGAACTGACCTATGAAAGCCGCTATTCGAATTCCTATTCGGACAGCTTGCCCGATTTCGTGAAGATGGCAGAAACCTATGGCTGGAAGGGCATCCGCATCCACGACGAAAGCGAACTGGACGCCGGGATCCAGGCGATGATCGACTACGACGGCCCGGTGATGGTCGACTGCCGCGTCGCCAAGGAAGCCAACTGCTTCCCGATGATCCCGAGCGGGGCCGCGCATACCGAAATGATCCTCTACGGGGATACGGTCGCGGGCACGATGGAAGACGAAGCCAAGGCGCTGGTTTGAGCTAAGGACGGAAAATGATGAAAATCCACCATCGCGAAGCCGAGCGTCACGTCCTGACCATCACGGTCGACAACGAAGCGGGCATCCTGGCCAAGATCGCCGGGCTGTTCACCGCGCGCGGCTACAACATCGACAGCCTGACCGTGGCCGACATCTCGGAGAACCACTCGGTCAGCCGGATCACCATCGTCACGCACGGCCCGCCGGCGGTGATCGACCAGATCCACGCCCAGCTCGAACGGCTTGTGCCCGTACACCGCGTCACCGACCTGACCGAGGCCGGTCCGCACGTGGAACGCGAACTGGCGCTGATCAAGGTGGCCGGCACTGGCGAAAAGCGGGTCGAGGCGTTGCGCGTCGCCGACGTGTTCCGCGCCAAGGTGGTCGACACCACCACCTCCAGCTTCATTTTCGAACTCACCGGCGCGCCGGACAAGATCGACAGCTTCGTCGCCATCATGCGCGAACTGGGGTTGGTCGAAGTCGGCCGTACCGGGATCGTCGGGATGATGCGCGGGGGCGACGCCGCCTGACGCCGATTACCAGCCTGAAAAGGCCCGAAAAGCCAATTTCCGCTTGCAAATTCGCCGCGCGCCCGCTTTTCGGGCCCGCGCAGACAGACAGGACAGACCCATGAAGATCTATTACGACGCCGATTGCGACCTCAACCTCGTCACGGACAAGAAGATTGCCGTGCTCGGCTACGGCAGCCAGGGCCACGCCCATGCGCAGAACCTGCGCGACAGCGGGGTCAAGGATGTCGCCATTGCGCTCCGTCCGGGTTCGGCCAGCGCCAAGAAGGCCGAAGGCGCCGGCTTCAAGGTGCTTTCGAACAAGGATGCTGCCGCCTGGGCCGATATCCTCATGATCCTCGCACCGGACGAACATCAGGCCGCGATCTGGGCCGACGACCTCAAGGGCAACATGAAGAAGGGCGCCGCCCTCGCCTTCGCTCACGGCCTCAACATCCACTTCGGCCTGATCGAAGCCCCGGCCGACATCGACGTCATCATGATTGCGCCGAAGGGCCCGGGCCACACCGTGCGCGGCGAATACCTCAAGGGCGGCGGCGTGCCGTGCCTCATCGCCGTCCACCAGGACGCGACCGGCAATGCCCACGACATCGCGCTGGCCTATGCCTCGGGCGTCGGCGGCGGCCGTTCGGGCATCATCGAAACCAACTTCAAGGAAGAGTGCGAAACCGACCTCTTCGGCGAACAGGCCGTGCTTTGCGGTGGTCTTTCGCACCTCATCCAGGCCGGTTTCGAAACGCTGGTGGAAGCCGGTTACGCTCCGGAAATGGCCTATTTCGAATGCCTCCACGAAGTGAAGCTGATCGTCGACCTGATGTATGAAGGCGGCATCGCCAACATGCGTTACTCGATCTCGAACACGGCCGAATACGGCGACATCGTCACCGGCCCGCGCATCATCACGTCGGAAACCAAGGCCGAAATGAAGCGCGTTCTCGAAGACATCCAGGCCGGCCGTTTTGTGAAGAACTTCGTGCTCGACAACCGCGCCGGGCAGCCCGAGTTGAAGGCAAGCCGCAAGGCCGCCGCCGCGCACCCGATCGAACAGACCGGCGCCAAGCTGCGGGCGATGATGCCGTGGATCGGCGCGAACAAGCTGGTCGACCAGGAAAAGAACTGATCCCACGGTTTGTCCCGACGGAACACGAGAGGGGCGCCCATCCGGCGCCCCTTTTTGCGTTCCGGCACCGCGGATTCCGCGCAGCACGCAGCTTTAACTTGAATTTCACGCCACGATGCGCAAATAGACCCTGCAATGACGAACCGCTCGATCCTATCGCTGCTTCGACTTATACGCCCTTAGGCGTGTCATTTTGCTTGCGCGGCCTTCGCGCACGGCACCCCGCCTAAGGGCAACTTTCAAAATCACTGGTCGAAATTTTCGCACGCCCCTTGCCGTGCGCGTGCCAAGCGATAAGGCGAATTGTCATGTCCATGTTGAAAGAACCGGGCCGAAAATACCGCCCCTTCCCCCAGATCGACCTGCCCAACCGGCAGTGGCCGAGCCGCACCATTACCAAGCCGCCCCGCTGGCTGTCCACCGACCTGCGCGACGGCAACCAGTCGATCATCGACCCGATGGACGCGGTGAAGAAGAACCGCTTCTTCGACTTGCTGGTCGAAGTCGGCTTCAAGGAAATCGAAGTCGGCTTTCCCTCCGCCGGGCAGACCGAATTCGATTTCATCAGCTCGCTGGTCCGCGACGGGCGCATTCCCGAAGACGTGAAGATCCAGGTTCTGACTCAGTCGCGCGAAGACCTGATCCGCACCAGCTTCGACAGTCTGGAAGGCGCGCACGCCGCGATCATCCACCTCTACAACGCGGTTTCGCCCGCCTGGCGCGACATCGTCTTCCAGATGAGCAAGGAAGAGGTGAAGCAGATCGCGATCAAGGGCGCGCAAGTCCTGCGTGACGAGGCGGCCAAGCGCCCCGGCACCGACTGGTTCTTCGAATACAGCCCGGAAACCTTCTCCACCGCCGAGCTGGATTTCAGCCTGGAGGTCTGCGAGGCGGTGATGGACGTGCTCCAGCCCACGCCGGAGCATCCGTTGATCTTCAACCTGCCGGCGACGGTCGAGGCGGCAACGCCCAATATCTACGCCGACCAGGTGGAGTATTTCCACCGCAACATCCCGCGCCGAGACAGCGTGGTGATCTCGCTGCACACCCACAACGACCGCGGCACCGGCGTGGCCGCGGCGGAACTGGGCATGATGGCGGGCGCCGACCGCGTGGAAGGCTGCCTGTTCGGCAATGGCGAGCGCACCGGCAATTGCTGCCTGGTGACGGTCGCTCTCAACATGTACACGCAAGGCGTCGATCCCGAACTGGATTTCTCGGATATCGACAAGGCGATCGAGACGGTCGAATATTGCAACCAGATCCCGGTGCATCAGCGCCATCCCTATGGCGGGGAACTGGTCTTCACCGCCTTTTCGGGCAGCCACCAGGACGCCATCAAGAAGGGCTTCGCCGCACACGAACGGCAGAACGACGAGCAGTGGCGCGTGCCCTACCTGCCGATCGACCCGGCTGACCTCGGCCGCAGCTACGAGGCGGTGATCCGCGTCAACTCGCAGAGCGGCAAGGGCGGCTTTGCCTGGGTGCTGGAAAAGGACCAGGGCCTGAAACTGCCCAAGAAGCTGCAGGCGCACT
>JAQVEQ010000233.1 GCA_028697875.1 Novosphingobium sp.
GGGCGTCTGGCCAACGACCCGCGTAGCGTCCGGATCGATGACGACCTCATTGGGCGTGAAACCGTCGCGGAACACAAGGTCTGCCGTCAGCATCGAAAGTCGAAGGGTATCGAAATCCGCATCGAGGCGCGCGGTCACGCCCCATTGCTTGCGGTCGCTGCCGTTGTACCAGTACTTCTCCTCCCGTGGGACGGGAATGCCGTTGCCGGTGGTCCCGCTTTCGGCCCGGGTGCCATCGTCCTCGAAAAAGTTGACGTAGCCGCTGTCGGCGGTGCCGTGAACATTGCTGTTGTTGTCGAGATGGCGGTAATTTGCCGAAATGACGATGCCGAAACGGTGATCGGGCCCGAAGGTTCGGCTTGCCGTTGCGGTGATCTGCTGGCCCAGCGCGGATTGGGGCTGGACTTCCGAATGGCGGCTGGGATTGGCAAGGCCGGCTTCGATGGAAACGAACGGGGCACCGTGGTTGCCCAGCGCACTGCGGGTCTGCAGGTCGATCGCGCCCCCGATCGCGTTGGGATCGAGATCGGGCGTGAAGGTCTTGATCACCAGCAGCCGGCTGACCACCGACGCAGGCAGGATATCGAGGCGCACGCCCCGGCTGGCACTGTTGGAACCGGCATCGGGAATCCCGGTCGAAGCGACCGGCATCCCGTCGATGGTGACGTTGTTGTAGACCTGCGTCAGTCCGCGCACGACCGGCGCCACCGGCACGTCGCGCGGATGTTCGTTGTCGGCCACCGGAAGGACCGAGACGCCGGGGATGCGGCGCATCGCATCGACCACGGTGCTGTCCGGCAGGCGCCGGACTTCATCGATGGAGATGGCATCGACGATATTGCGCGCGCGCCGCTTGGCATCGAGCGCGCGCTGGTCGGCAAACCGCTGGCCAATAACCACGATCGGCGGATCGGGCGCGGCGGGCGTCTTCCCGCTGCCGTCGGCCGCTTTTTCAGCGGCAACCGGGCGCGCCTTCGCTGGCCGGGCAATCGGCACGGGGCGGCCTGGCAGGATCAGCATGACGCCGCCCTTGCGGCGGTACGTCAGGCCCGTACCGCGCAGCAGGGTCTCAAGCGCCTGTTCCACATCCCTTTGCCCCCGCACGCCGCGCGTCTGCAGCCCCTTGAGCACCGCGGGATCGGCGATGACCTGAATGCCGGTTGCACGGGAAAAGGCCGTGAGGGCTCCGGAAAGTGAGCCTTCCGGGATCGCGAAGGCCACCGTGCGCGCCTGCGCGGGAGAAGCCTGCGCCGCAAACGCGGCAAGCAGCAGATAACGGCGCGCGGCCATCAGATCAGAACTGCCGAAGCGGTGCGCAGCCCCTTTCCCATGCCTTCCGCCCGTCCGTCCCGGCTCGTGAAGGCATGCCCGCCGCTATCGCCTTTCGAGGATATAGGCACTGCCGGTATCCTCGACGGTAAAACCATAGAGATCGCCCAAGCTGTCAAGCACGACCCCGGGCTGGTTGAGCCGGAACCTCCCGGCGGCGCGCGTGCGCAGCAAGGCGGGATCCTCGACCACGATATCCTTGTCGGTCCAGCGCTTCAGGCGGGGCACGATATCGGCAAGCGGCATATCGTCCACCTGGAGCCAGCCGTTCTGCCAGTCCGTAACCGTGTTCTTGCCGAGCGCGACGGGCGATGCGATCCGGCCATTGACCATGGCGGTACGGTGCATGGCGGGGACAAGCACCGCCGACTGCTTTTCCGCTGTGCTTTCGAAGCGCACCAGCCCGCGTTCGACCTCCAGGTCCACCCGCGCATCGTTCAGCGCCAGATCGAAACGCGTGCCCAGCACCGTGACCTGACCGTTGTCCGCCACCACCGTGAACGGGCGTTGCAGATCGTGCCGGACATCGAACAGCGCCTCGCCCGCATCGAGGTGCACCTCGCGGCGACCCGCGTCGATCTTGGCGCGAATCCGGCTGTTTCCATTGAGCAGCACGATCGTGCCATCGGACAAGGCGACCCGGCTGACTTTCGCAGTCCCGGTCGCAAAGGCCTGTTCGGGCGTCAGCGCAAAGCGGACCTGCGGCCAGGCGAAAGCGGTCGCAACGGCCATCGCCGCTGCCACGGCGCCGATCGCAAGGCGCCTGTGGCCCCGCGAAGCTCGTGCGGCCTCCCCGACGCGTTCCTTCTGGTCATGGACGCGCAGCCCATCGGTCACAGCCTCGTCCATGCACGTCGCCCACAGGGCGTCGAACATCTCGCGCCGCCCGGCACCACCGGCCAGCCATGCGGCAAAGGCCGTGGCATCCACTGCGTTGCTGAGGTGACGGGCAACCCAGAGCGCGGCTTCTTCCTCGTCGTCTTGCCCCTGCGCCAACTCGCTCGTCATCCGTTTACCGACCTGTCGAGCGCCGCCATTTCCTTGTGCAGGGCGAGAACGGCACGGGCGACATGAGCATCGACCGCCGCCGGGCTGATCTTCAAGGCGGCGCCGACTTCCTTGGCCGACATACCGTGCAGGCGGCGCATGATAAAGACTTCCCGGCGCTGCGGCGGCATTCGTTCAAGGATTTGCGAAACCTGCTCCATCCACTCGCGGTGAAGCAGGACCTGCTCGTGCGAGGGGTCGTCGCCGGGCAGATCGAAGTCCTGCGCCAACGCTTCTTCGGCGCGGTGACGGCGAAAACGGGCCTGGTCGACGATCAGGTTGTTGGCAATCCGGCGCAACATAGCCCCCATGTTCGCGATCGAACCGGGCCGATACTGCGCGACCCGCAGGAAACTGTCCTGAACCACATCCTCGCTGGCAAAGTGATCGCCAAGCTTTTGATGGGCCAAACGGTACAATTCCTTGCGAAAAGAGCGGTATGCCGATTCATCGAATTCCAAGACGCGCCCCCCGACCTCTGTGGGCGGCGCCTAGGCTTTGATCGTGACACCTTGATGGCGGCAGGTGCCATATCGGCGGTCGAAAAAACGGCCTACGTCCTCGTGCCGCGGGAAAAGCGGTTCAAGGCGAAACGGATCGCGAAGATGGGACTCCCAGAGCAGGGCTAACCGCCAGATCCGACTGAAAGTGACGCCTGCCTCGTTCAGGCAATCTGGTACGCCAGCGGGGTCATCCAGCCCCCGGGACGAGTGAACTTCACAGCCTCGGCTGCAGACACAGGCTGCGAGACGAGGAAACCCTGGACCAGGAAACACCCTTCGCCTGCCAGCCGGTTGAGCTGTTCGATAGTCTCAACCCCTTCTGCCACCACGGAGATACCCAGTCCGTCCGACATGCCCAGCACCGAGCGGATTACATGCCAGGTCTTTTCATCCTCCGCCTGGACGAAACTACGGTCGATCTTGATCGTATCGAAAGCAAAGCGGGTGAGGTAGCTGAGAGAAGAGTATCCCGTCCCAAAATCATCGAGCGCCACACGCACGCCGAGTTCGCGCAAGGCATCCAGTACCCGGGTCGCGACGTCATCGTCGTCGATCAGTACACTTTCTGTGATTTCCAGTTCGAGGCGGGAAGCCGGCAATCCGCTTTCCGCGAGCGCGGCTGCAACGGATTGAACAAGATGCGAGCCATGGAACTGGCGCGCGCTGACGTTGACACTGATGCAGCTTCCGCCCAAGTCCTGCATCGCCGTACGGCAGGCCTCACGGATAGCCCAATCGCCGATCGGCACGATCAGCCCGGTCTCTTCGGCGATGGAGATGAAATCGGTTGGAGCTACCTGCACGCCTTTGCGATTCCACCGCAGCAGCGCTTCGAAGCCGGCCACTTCGCCGCGCCGTATGTCCATCTGCGGCTGGTAGTGAAGTTCCAGTTCGTTGCGGGCGATAGCTACCGAAAGGTCGTCTTCCAGTTCCTGCCGCAGATGCTGCAGCCGCCCCATTTCCGGCTTATAACGCTGGAACCCGTTCCGGCCGCGCTTTTTGGCAGCGTAAAGCGCCATGTCCGCATTACGGAACAGCGTCTCCGTATCGTCCGCATCGAGCGGGCAGACCGCAAGGCCAACGCTGGCGCGGGGGTGAATGGTGGTTCCTGTCGGCAGGGTAAGCGGCTGGGAGACGTTCTGGA
>JAQVEQ010000234.1 GCA_028697875.1 Novosphingobium sp.
CGCGATCGTCCGCAACAGCTGGATCGGCGCGGGATCGCCCGCGCCGCCGGTCCACAGTTTCACCGCCGCATCGAAACCGCATAGCAGCGTATCCACCACGCCGTGTATCTGGGCCGTCACCAGCCCATGAGAGAGCAGCGCGCGCGCCTCGTCGTTCAGCCCCATCCCAACCGCACAATCGGCGGCAAGCAGGGCAAGCGTGCCACCGATGCCCGAGTTTTCTCCCAGCCTGGTTCGCGCCGACAACAAGGCGCTGCGCAACTCGGGCAGGATCATGGCGAAATTGCCTTCCAGCACCGAAGGCAATGCATTGAGCACGATGATCCACGCGTTCGCATAGAAACTGCGGGCCTCGAATGCCGCGATCTGCGCGGCATGTGCGGCCTCCCGCGCTTCCGCGAACATGAAGGCGCTCGAGAAATACAGGCTGCGGGTACAGTATGCCGAAGTCACGTCGAACGGTGCGTCATCGGCGCGCAGCCCTTCGAGCCATTGCGCCGCATTGCGGTTGGCCTCGACCAGGCGGTCCGAGAAGATGTCCAGGCAGACCCTCGTGATGCCCAGCCGGCGCTGCATGTCGGGTGCCAGGATATCCTCGCCGCTCTCCGCGCCGACGCTGCGCACCAGCCGCTGGATCTGCTGTCTTCCTTCATCGTAGCGGCGCTGCAATAGCAGTGCCCAGACGTACCAGTAACCCGTCTCGGGGCCCAGCGGCTGCCCGTGCAATGCCAGCGCCTCGATCCAGGCGCTGAACTGCAGGACGTCCCCTCTATCGCGGATGAAATCGACTGCCGTCCGCTCCAGAATCGTGCTGGCGCGCTCATACGCGCCAGCAGCCAACGCGTACTGGATCGCATCCTGCGACTGCCCCGACCGGGCGCACCACTCGGATGCCCGGTCAAGAATGGCCAGTCGCTGCGTGGACGGTAACAGTCGTTGCGCTTCTTTCAGCAGATACTGGCGGAAAAGGCCGTGCAGACGATACCAGCTGCGCTCGCGGTCGAGCGGGATGATGAAAACATTGCCGCGGAGCAACGCCTCGATATACCCCCCTGCTTCGTCGCAACCCGTCGCATGGCGACAGAGATCGGCGGAGAACGTGCGCAACGCGGCAATGCCCAGCAGGAAATCCCGCACCTTGGGCGCAAAACCCGACAGCACCTCTCGATTGAGGAGGTCGACGATATCCTCGTTCGATCCGGAAAAACGCTCCAGTTCCGCCAGCGGGTCGCCGGAAGCTGCGAGGGCGATCTGCAGCATCCTGACCGCGGCAGGCCAGCCCTCGGTCTGTTTGACCACCATGTCCACACCCAGCGCGCCGATCGCTGCGCTCAACTGCCTGCCCAGCAGCGTCCGGACCTCGGTTGCGGTAAAGCTCAGGTCCGCATACCCGACCTCACGCAACAGCCCCTGAAGCTTCGCCTGCACCAGATTGAACGGCAGTTTCGAGGCACTCGAAAATACGAAGCGGACACTGGTTGGCGCCTCGAAAACCAGCCTGTCGAGCAGGTAGCCGAGTGCCGGGTCGGTACAGTTGTCGCAATTGTCGATAAACGTGATGAAGGCTTCGCCTTGCCGCACAATCGTGTCGAGCAGGCGCGACACCCGCATTTCGGTCACGTCCTTGCCACGGAACAATGCTTCGGCCGGATGCAGCGGCTCGATCTCGCCGTATACGCAAGTCTCGATCTTGTTCAGCACCAGCGGCACGGAAACGTCCCTGTCGTCGAGCGTCGTCCAGAAGCATTTCTCGCCGCGTTCCTGCAACTCGGAAAACAAGGCCGCCATCAATACCGTCTTGCCATACCCGACCGGTGCCACGATGTTCAGCACTTTCGGCCAGACCGGCGCCGCGAGCAATTCTTCCAGGGCACACAGCCGCACCGGACAAAAAGCAAAATCGGGCGGAACGCTGCGCACCGCCTTGTGCGCGGTAACTCTGCGGGCGGCCTTCAGGCTTCTACCCATCTGTCGTCTCCTCCTGCAATGCGCCCGACGGATGGCATTTCGCTGCCGCAATGAGCGCATCGGCCAGTGTATACAAAAGAAGCGCACCCAAAAAAGTACTTTAGTACTGCTGCCGCCTCGGGCTTTGTCCATATACTTTTTTTGCCCGAGCCGATTCGCCACTCAAGTGCGAACGCTCCTGCCGCCAACTGGCGAGCCAGACCCAATATCAATCCGTCAAGGAGGAGACACCGAATGGCTGATGCCATCATTCCGACCGACCTCGTCGCACCGCTTTTCAATCCGGCGACGTTCACCGATCGCGCAAGAATCGAAAGCATTCTGCAACGCCTGCGCAGCGAATATCCGCTGGCCAAGGCCGAAGTGCCCGGGTACGACCCGCACTGGATCGTGAGCAAGTACAAGGATGTCCGCGAAGTATCCCGCCTGGACAATATCTTCCACAGCGGCGACCGTTCCAAAACCATCGTGTCCAAGGTCGCCGAGCAGATGATGCGCGACTACAGCGGCGGCCAGCCGCATATCTTCCGCACCCTGGTCCACATGGACAAACCCGACCACACCGCGTATCGCGACCTGGCCAAGGATCTGTTCATGCCGCAAAGCATCGCGACGATGGAAAACTCCGTCCGCGAAATTGCGCGCCGCTACATCGACAAGATGAAGGCCGAAGGCCCGGAACTCGATTTCGCGGCCGACATCGCCATGCTGTATCCGCTCGAAGTCATCTGCAACCTGATCGGCCTGCCCAAGGAAGACCACCCGAAAATGCTGCGCCTGACGCAGTGGTTCCTGAGCTACGCCGACCCCGATCTGTGCCGCCCCGGCTCCAACATCTCCGACCCGGAGCAGCAGATCAAGACCTGGCAGATCGTCTATGACGAGTTCAAAGAGTATTACGGCAACGTCATCCAGGATCGCCAGGCCACCCCCCGCAAGGACGTCGCCACCCTCGTCGCCAACGGCAAGATCGACGGCCGCCCCATGGACGAGCGTTCGATGATCTCGTACTTCGTCATCCTCTCCACGGCGGGCCACGACACTACGGCGGCAACCACGGCGAACGCGATGTGGACCCTCGCCCAGCGCCCCGAACTGCTGGCTCAGTTGCAGGCCGACCCCGGCTTGATCGCCGGTTTCGTCGAAGAGGCGATACGCTGGACCACGCCCGCAGTGGCATTCACCCGTTCGGCGGCCGAGGATTACGAGCTTTCCGGCCAGTCCGTCAAGAAAGGCGACCTCCTCTACATCTCCTACCTTTCCGCCAACCGCGACGAGGAAGAGTTTGGCGACCCGTTCGAGTTCAGGGCCGATCGCAAGCCGAATCGCCACATCGGTTTCAGCTACGGTTCCCACATCTGCCTGGGGCAACACTTGGCCCGGATGGAGATGCGTGTCTTCTGGGAAGAACTGATTCCCAAACTGAAGTTCGTGGAAATGGCCGGCGAAGGGAAATGGCAGCAATCCGAATTCGTCTGCGGCCCCAAGTACGTCCCCATCCGTTTTTCGTTCGAGTGAGGGCGTCATGAGTACATCGGCCTATCGCAAATGGCAATGCACCGTTTGCGGCGAGATTTACGATGAAGCACTGGGCCAGCCGGACGAAGGCATCGCCGCCGGCACCCGCTTCGAAGATCTCCCCGAATGGTGGATATGCACGGGCTGCGGCGGCGGCAAGGACGGCTTCGTTCTGTACACCGACTGAAACATGGCCGGTCCGGCGCCGGTCGCCCCTCCGCTTTCGACCCTGCGTTTCGATTCTCGAGGCCGCGCGCCTGCGGCCCCGCCGGATGGACGCGCCCAATGCATGACAGACAGTAGAGACAGATCCAATGACTTCAGCGAATGAACAGGCTGGCCGCCGCATCGTCGTGGTCGGCGCCGGCCACGGCGGCGGCGCGGTCGTCGGATTCCTGCGCCAGTATGGCTTTCCGGGCTCGATCACCCTGGTCGGCGACGAAACCGTTCCGCCCTACCATCGTCCCCCGCTTTCCAAGGCGTGGCTGAAAGGCGTGGTCGACCTGCCGGGCCTGGCCCTGAAA
>JAQVEQ010000235.1 GCA_028697875.1 Novosphingobium sp.
GCCAGAACAGGGGCCCGGGCATGCTGGGCTCGACACCGGTTTCCGCCGCCATTTCCATTTCGCCGAAGGGCATCCCGCTCAGCAACAGGCCGACAAGCACGGTCATGACAATGAACTGGAACAGGACGAACATCCAGTATTCCTTGCGCCGGGAGCGCCCGGAAAAGTCGAAATAGCGCCGGTACGGCAACAGCATCCAGTACATGCATTCCCCCCTCTCGCATGCCCTCGGGCGGCACTGCCGCAGTGGAGCATGGCATGTCCTGTCCCGCAACGAAAAAGGGGGCCAATGAGCCCCCTTTCCCATTCTTCCGGCGATTTACCTCACCATTTGTAACGTGCCGACACGCCATAGGTGCGCGGCTGGTTCGGATAGGCGGAGATCGCCAGCGGCTGGGCCACGGAGTCGAAAATGCGGTTGAAATAGCGATCGTCGAGCAGATTGCGGCCCCAGACCGACAGCTCCAACCCGTTTTCCATCGCATAAGTCAGCGAAGCGTCGACCTCGTCCACCTGGCGCTTGAACTTGCTCGCCGCATCGATTGCCGGCTGGTAGTCCACGACGTTGCCCGCCGCATCGCGCTTGATAAAACCGGGCAGCCCTTCCACCGACCAGGCGGTGGATTCGTAGTGATAGGCCCCGCGCAGGATCACGTGGTCGCCATTGCCCAGTTCCTGATCCCATTGGGCGCTGAACGTGGTCGACCATTCCGGAATTTCCGGCGGCCTGCGACCCGTCTCGTCGCCCACTGCCGAGGCGACGAAGCTGTCGTACTTGGGGTCGAGCCAGGTGATCGAAACGCCCAGCGTCAGCGGCGGGATCGGCCGCGCCGTTCCTTCGAACTCGACGCCATAGGTCGACTGCTTGCCCGCATTGGCGAGCGCGAAGCCGGTGCCGAGGAAGATGTTCGATTGGAAGCCCTTGATCGCCTGGTAGAACACGGCGAGATTGGCCGCGTAATTGCGCCAATTGCCC
Organism: Novosphingobium sp.; assembly: GCA_028697875.1. Taxonomy (GTDB): domain Bacteria; phylum Pseudomonadota; class Alphaproteobacteria; order Sphingomonadales; family Sphingomonadaceae; genus Caenibius. Next base: position 977 of record JAQVEQ010000235.1, read on the forward strand.
TTGGCCCCGAATTCCACGACCCTGGACTTTTCCGGATTGGCGTAGCGCGAACCGTAAGTCAGGTTCGGCACGAGCAGCCCGGCCGAAGCCAAGTCGGCCGCAAGCGTCAGCGGCGGACGGCTGTCCCGCGAAAGGTTGATCGAGCTCGCCTTGAAGCCGGTTGCGTAGCTCGCATAGAGGTTGACGTTGTCCGTCGCGTCATAGGCGAGGCGCAGGGTATAGCTGAAATTGCCGTCGTTGGTCTTCCCGTCTTCCACGGCGTTGGGAACGTTGAGGAAAGGCGGAAAGAGCTGGAGCGAACGCAGCGACCCAAGCGGATTGGCCAGCGGGTTGTTCATGTTGGCCGTGGCGTAGGCGGCAGCCGTCGCCGCATCGAGGCCGTTGTTCAAGGCCCCCTGGTACAGCAGGCCGTAACGCAAGGGCGCATATTGGGCCGCGTTGAAATCAATCGCCGAGAACGTGTCGGAGGACGTGATGTCCGTCGTGAACTTCTTCTTGTCCTTCGTGTAGTTCCCGCCCAGCGTCAGGGTCAGCCGGTCGGCCAGGTCGATGTCGAACTGGCCGAAGACCGAAAAGGCTTCGCTGTCCAGCGTCAGATCTATGTCCTGGCCCGTTCCGGGCGTGAAGAACGTACCGAGATACTGGGTCGCATCGCCATCGAGCGTCCCGAAGGCGCCTTCCAGGTAACCGACAGTGAGCGCCCCGCCGCTCGCCCCCTGGATCAGCAGGTTGGCATATGTGCGGAACTGGTCGTCGAGATACAGCTCGCCATGCTGGCGGAACTTCTCGTTGAGGTAGTAGACGCCGAACAGCGCGTGGATCGCATCCGTCAGGTCGCCGGTGACACGGAATTCCTGGCTGAAGCTCTTGAGATTCTTGTCCTCCAGGTTGGTTGCCAGCAGCCGGGCGCTGGTAAAATCCGAATCCTGGTCGCTCAACGCATTCGTGTGCCGCAAGGCAGTGATCGAAGTCAGTTGCACCGGCCCCGCGTCATAATCGATCTGGGCCGAGAAACCGTAGTTCTCGATCTTGTTGATCGACGGCCTGTTGCTGTAGACGATGTCGTCGAAACGGTCGGCAGGGTCGTTCACCATCCCGCCGATGTAGGGCGAGAGAATCGCGGCGGTCGCGGACGAACTCTGGATATTGACGACGCCGCAGCAATTTTCGTCGATCTTGTCGTAATCGGCGATCAGCCGGACTTTCAGGTTGTCGTCGGGCTCGTAAAGCGCTTGACCGCGGACGAACCAGCGATTGCGTTCGTTGGTCCGGGTATCGCTGCCGAGATCCTTGATGTAACCGTCGCGCTTGTTGAGACCGGCGGCAAGGCTGACCGCAATGCTGTCGGAGACAGGACCGGTCACATAGCCCTTGAGCACTTTCGCATCGTAATTGCCGTAGGATGCCTCCAGCGAACCGCCGAAGGTGAATTGCGGCTCTCTGGTGACAATGGAAATCACCCCGGCGGAAGCGTTCTTGCCGAACAGGGTCGATTGCGGCCCGCGCAGCACCTCGACCCGCTGTATATCGGGGAAGTCGCTGATCTGCGATGCGGTACGCGAGCGGAACACGCCGTCGACGAACACGCCCACCGACGGTTCGATACCGACATTGTTCGATCCGTTGCCGAAACCGCGGATGAAGAAATTGGTCGCCGCCGAACCCTGGAGCTGGACGACGCGCAGCGAAGGCACCACGCTGACAAGATCGGCAATGTCGCGCAATTGCGCACGTTCGAGCGTCTGGGCGGTCGTGACAGTCACCGCCACTGGCACATCTTGCAGCGTCTTTTCACGCTTCGTCGCGGTAACGACGATCTCGTTGCCATCGCTCTCGGCGAAAGTCGTGTCAGCGGAAACGGCCGCTTCACCATCTTGGGCAAGGGCGCCCACCGGTGAAAGCAGGGCCGTTGCCCCCGCACTACAAAGAAACAGCGAACGAAGGCAAAGGCCGCGACCCCAGGCAACGCTCCTCATGATACAACCCCTCTCTTTTCCGGCGGTCCGCCTGGGGAACCCCCTTCCGGCCACCCGTCGTTTTCCGGACGGTTGACCGGTCCCCCAACCAGACCACCGCCCTTATTGTTTCATTATAATAACTTTTCGGTTAACTCTACTTCAGCAGCCAGGGTGGCAGAACACTTTTTTTCACAGTCAGGCGGCGACATGGAAGGCCTTGTGTCCAACATGCTTGCGGCAAGGCTCCGCATGGTATAGGTGCGCGCCGTTTCGCGGGTGCAGCATGCGCGCATGACAGGCCCGCCCCCTGACAATCGAAAGCACCGAAACGCATGTCCGCCGAAGCCTTGCGCAATATCGCGATCATCGCCCACGTCGACCACGGCAAGACCACGCTCGTCGACCAGTTGTTCCGCCAGTCCGGCACGTTCCGCGACAACCAGCGCGTGGAAGAGCGCGCGATGGATTCCAACGACCTCGAAAAGGAACGCGGGATCACCATCCTGGCGAAGCCGACCTCGATCGAGTGGAACGGTATCCGCATCAATATCGTCGACACCCCCGGCCACGCCGACTTCGGCGCCGAGGTGGAGCGCATTCTTTCCATGGTCGACGGCGTCATCCTGCTGGTCGACAGCGCGGAAGGCGCGATGCCGCAGACCAAGTTCGTCACCGGCAAGGCCCTCGCGCTCGGCCTCAAGCCGATCGTCGTCGTCAACAAGATCGACCGTCCCGACGGCCGCCCGCAGGAAGTGCTGGACGAAGTCTTCGACCTGTTCGCCAGCCTCGACGCGACGGACGAACAGCTCGATTTCCCGCACCTCTACGCCTCGGGCCGCAACGGCTACGCCAGCGAGGACGAAAATGCCCGCGAAGGCACGCTGACTCCGCTGTTCGAGCTGATCCGCGACCACGTTCCGCCGCCGGGCCTCGACCAGAACGGCCCCTTCAGCTTCCTTGCGACGCTGCTCGACCGCGACAATTTCATGGGCCGCGTGCTCACCGG
>JAQVEQ010000236.1 GCA_028697875.1 Novosphingobium sp.
GGAATGAAATGGCGGAAGAACGCGCGCCGGGGGCGGATGGCTGACCGGCAATGGACGCGCTGCGCATCAATATCCTGCTGCAGGCGGTGGAAAAGGTCACCGGCCCGCTGAAGAAGATCAGCGGCGGTGCGCGCGCGACCTCGGCCGAAATGCGCAAGACGGCCGAACAGATCAAGAAACTGGAAAACACCCGGCGTGCGGTCGACCGGTTCCGCCAGCTGAAGCGCGAACTGCTGGACACGGGCGAAGAGATGCGCACGGCCCAGCAACGCGCCACCCGCCTTGGCGCCGAAATCGCCAGGACGGAAAAGCCCACGGCCGCCATGAAGCGCGAATTCAAGGCCGCGCAGAAGGAAGTCGAACGCCTCGAGAAGAAGTTTGGCCAGCAGGACGCAACGCTCAAGAAGCTGCGGGGCGAACTGTCCGGCGCCGGGATCGAAACCCGCGACCTCGGCTCGCACCAGCGCAAGCTGACGCAAGACATTGCGGCCGCGAACCGGCAACTGGAAGAACAGAAAAACAAGCTGGCCCGGATCGAAGCCGCCACTGCCCGCGCGAAGAAGGTCCGCGACATCGGCGGCCGGATCGCTGGCGGCGGGGCGATCGCCACCGCCACGGTCACCGCCCCGGCGGTCTATTTCGGGAAACAGGCATTCGATGCGGCCGCCGACGCGGTGGAAACCCAGTCGGCCTTCGAAGTCACCTTTGGCAAGCATACCGCCGTGATGGAACGGTGGGTGCAGCAGCAGGGCAGAATCCTGCATCGCGGCAGGACAGAAATGCGCCTCATGGCCATGTCCTATCAGGATATCCTGAAAAAACAGATGGATGAAAAGGACGCCGTCACCCTTTCGCAGAAGCTCACGGTGCTGACGCAGGATCTGGCCAGCTTCAAGAACCTGTCGAACGACGAAGCCAAGCAGAAGATTTTTTCCGGCCTGATCGGCGAGGCGGAACCGCTGCGCGCGGTCGGCGTGCTGCTGTCCGATTCGGCGGTGAAGGCCAAGGCGGCGCAGATGGGCCTGAAGAAGGTTGGCAAGGAATATTCCGAAGGGTCCAAGGTACAGGCCCGCGCCGCGCTCATCATGGAGCAGCTGAAGGACGCCCAGGGCGATGTCGTCCGCACACAGGACAGCGCTGCCAACAAGCTGAAGGCGGCGAATGGTGCCTACACAGACATGCAGGAGGCGATTGGGGGGAAACTGATCCCGGCCATGACGCCGCTGATCGATAAAGTCATAGCGTTGCTCGACTGGTTCAACCAACTCGACCCGGATACACAAGGCCTGATCGTGAAGGCCATTGCACTTTCCGCCGCGCTGGGCCCGGTCATGACAGTCATCGGGGGCCTGACTTCCGGCATCGGCGTCCTGCTACCCGTGCTTCGGCTTATGGGGCCTTTGTTTCTCACCATGGGCAAGGCGGCCCTGCGCGCCGGCCTCATGATGCTGACCAATCCCCTGTTTCTGGCTGTCGCGATAATCGCCACGGCCGGTTACCTCATCTGGAAACACTGGGACACGATCAAGGCGGCGCTCGGTACCGCATGGGAATGGCTGAAAGCCAAGTTCATGCAGTTTCCCAATATGTTCGGGCCGCTAGGAATAGCGGTCGCCTTCGTCATCCGCAACTGGGATTGGATCAAGGCTACATTCTGGGCAGGTGTCGAGGCGATCGGCAATGTGTGGGGGGCACTCAGGGAAAAGTTCAACGCAGCCATTGACTGGTTCGCAGGACTGGGCACCCGCTTTTACGAGCTTGGCTCAAATCTGATCGCAGGGCTCGCCAAGGGCATCATGGGAAAGCTGTCCTGGTTGAAGGATACCGTGGTTGGTGCGGCAAAAAACGTCGCCGACTGGTTCGCGAAAAAGCTGGACATCAACTCCCCCAGTCGCGTCTTCATCGGCTTCGGCCACAACATCACCGAAGGTCTGACGCAGGGCATCGCACGCGGCCAGGGCGCGACCTTCCGCCAGGTGAACAGGCTTTCGGTGGGCCTCGCCGCGCGGGGGGAAGGATTGACCTTCCGCCCGGTGCGCAGCCTGTCCGCAGGAATGACGGGTGCGCTGGCCGCCGGTTCCATGGCCATGGCGTCACTGGCCGGTGCCGCGCCGGGCACTGCCGGGGCTCTCACCATCGGCAAGGTGGAAATCCACATCCACCAGCAACCGGGCGAAGACGGGCGTGCCCTCGCCCGCCGTGTTCATGATGAACTGACCCAGTTGAACAGCAGCGGCGCCCGTTCGCTCTACCGGGATGACTGACCGTGAGCGCGCCGCCCTGTTTCTGCCCCTGTTGCGGCCATAACCTGACGGTCGAGCAGCCAATCGTCCTCGGCCCGCTTGCTTATGACCCGCGCGAACAGATCCGCTGGCACGGCGATGCCATGCCCCTTACCGCGTCTGAATTCCTCCTGCTGGGCTCTCTCATCCAGGCGGAAGGCAAGCTGGTGACAAAGGACGTACTGGCCGAACGCATCGGCTATGACGGCGCGGGGGATGCCAGCAACCTGATTGGCGTGCTGGTCTGCCGCATCCGCCGCCACCTGCGCCGGGCGGGTGCCCCCGATGGCCTGATCGTCACCGAATTGCGGCGGGGCGTCCGCCTCGATCGCGACCGCCTGCAACGGATGGAGCCCGCCCCATGCCCATGATGAGTTTCGGCATGTTCCAGTTCGAAATCGGCACCCTGCCCTATCAGGAACTGTCCCGTTCGCGCGGGTGGCGTTATGGCCGCGCCCCGGCGCTAGGCGCGCGCGATGCCAGCCAGTACCTCGGCCCGGATGCGGACGTCATCACCTTGACCGGGGCATTGATCCCCGGCCTCGCGGGCAGCTTTTCCTCTCTGGAAGAACTGGTGGCCATCGGCGACCGGGGGCAGGCATGCAAGCTGGTCGACGGGCTGGGCAACGTGCTGGGCAGCTTCGAACTGGAAAAGCTGGATCACAAGGCATCGACCTTCATGGTCGACGGGCTGGCCCGCAAGGGCGATTTCACCATCACGCTCACCCGCGCGCGGGATCCGGAAGAAATCGCCGCCGCCGCGCTCGGCCTGACGACAGGGGGCTGACCCATGGCCGATGCAGGCACGCCCATGGCAGGATGGCAGGTGACCTTGGATGGCGAAGATCTGACCGATGCCATGCGCCCCCGCCTGGTCGAACTGAAATTGACCGAAAAGCGCGAAGGCGGCGCGGACGAACTGAACATCACCCTGCACGATTACGACAGCAAGATGGCGATCCCGGCCGAAGGCGCCGTGCTGGCCGTCCGTTTCGGTTGGGTGCGCGGACCCGGCGTCTATATCGGCCTGGTGGACAAGGGCCGCTTCAAGGTCGACGAAGTGGAATGGGGCGGCCTGCCCGACCAGCTGACGATCAGGGCGCGCTCGGCCGACTTCACCGGCAATTTCCGCGTCCGCCGCGAGATCAAGCGGCGCGACACCACGGTGGGCGAAGTGCTGACCGATATCGCCGGCGCCAACGGGCTCAAGGCCATGATCGCGCCCGAACTGGCCAGCATCGCCATTCCCGTTCTGGCGCAGGATCAGCGCAGCGATGCGGCAATCCTCAAGCATCTTGGCCGCCGTCACGATGCAGTGGCCACCGTCAAGGCCGGGACGCTGATCTTTTCCCCCATCGGCAAGGGCATGAATCCGGAAGGCCAGCCCCTGCCCGGCTTCACCCTGACCCGCGCGCAATGTTCGAAATACCGCTGGTGCCGCGCCGCGCGCGATGAATACGGCGGTGCCGAAGCGCGCTGGCACGATCCTGACACTGCAGAGCGCAAGAGCGAAAAGGCGGGCGGCAATGGCAAGGGCGGATCGCCGAAACGGCTGAAGCGCACCTTCCATCGCAAGGAAGACGCGCAACACGCCGCCAGGGCAGAAGACAAGCGCATCCAGCGCAGCGCCGCCAGTTTCGA
>JAQVEQ010000237.1 GCA_028697875.1 Novosphingobium sp.
CGCCCACCTCGGTGTCGTTGCCGATCAGTTCGTGGCGCGGGATCGTGTCTCCGGCACGGGTGGCAAACAGAAGCATGATCTCCTGCTCGCGGTCGGTGAGCTTGATCACGTCCGGCCCGCGCTTCAGTTCCTTGCGCAGAATCGAGAAACTATAGGGCCCGAACATGACCTGCTCGATCTTCGGCTGGTCGGCGTTGAGGTTGCGCTTCAGGATATTGTTGATGCGCAGGACCAGTTCGCGCGGATCGAACGGCTTGGCGAGATAGTCATCCGCCCCGGCCTCGAGCCCGGCAATGCGCGATTCCGCCTCCGAGCGGGCGGTCAGCAGGATGACCGGGATCTGCTTGTTGGCGGCGATGCTGCGGGTGAGCGACAGGCCGGACTCGCCCGGCATCATCACGTCGAGCACGAGGAGGTCGAAGTGCAGTCCTTCGAGCTTGCGCCTTGCCTCTCCGGCATCGGCAGCGACGGTGATGCGGAAACCCTGCTCCGAGAGATAGCGCTGCAGGAGGTCGCGGATACGCGTGTCGTCGTCGACAACGAGAAGGTGGGGCGCATCATCGGCAATGAAGACCTTGCGCGCCATGTCATTCCACTCCCGCATCCGTCGTCTGCAAGGGGCCGGCCCGGCTCATGCCTTCGAGGAACTTGTGCACGCCCTCGCGCATGGCGGGGGTAAAGCCCTCCATCGCCTGGGCGATGCGGCGTGACTGCGGCTCGGACAGGGCAAGCGCCAGTTCCCGCCCGGCGAGCGTGGGGTAGAGCCGGCGCTGGCGGCGATCGGCGGGGCCGGCCATCTGACGGATATAGCCCGAATCGATCAGTTCCTTCAGCACGCGGGCGAGGCTCTGCTTGGTGATCTGCAGGATATTGAGGAGGTCCGCGACCGTCATGCCCGGCCGGCGGCTGACGAAATAGACGACGCGGTGGTGCGCGCGGCCATAGCCAATCTTGGCGAGGATCGCGTCCGGATCCGAAACGAAATCGCGATAGGCGAAGAACAGCAGTTCGATCGTCTCGAAATCGATGGTCTTGTCGTCCACCACCGGCATTTCCGGCAGTTCTTTCCTGGCAGCCTTACCCGCAGACTGTCGAGCCACTTTGTCACTTCCTTGTTCTGGCTGCGTCTGGCCGCGGCGTTCGCTTGAACCTGCCGCGGCAGTGCTGCCGGTCATTCCCGTTGAGCCTTGTCCGACTGTCAGGCCGGCACTCGTTTTGCGGCAAAACTAAGCGGAGACGGGGGAAAACTCCAACGAAATTACCGGCATCGCACAGTTTAGCGGCAATGCGCGCGGTTTTCAGTTCCAGCGAGGACGTGCTATGCGCGGCCTGCGCAAAAAGAAGGAGCCGCCCCATGGGACAAATGCAGGCCGGAATCATCCCGGTGACCCCCTTCCAGCAGAACTGCACGATCCTCTTCGACAGCGACACGCGTGAAGGCGTGGTCGTCGATCCCGGCGGCGACGTCGACGTGATCCTCCAGACGCTCAAGGAAAACGGCATTACCCTGAAGGAGATCTGGCTGACCCATGGGCATATCGACCATGCGGGCGGGGCGCAGGAGCTGAAAGAGGCGCTCGGCATCGAGATCGTCGGGCCGCACAAGGACGACCTGCCGCTGCTGCAGAAGCTTGAGCAGCAGGCGCTGATGTTCAACGTTCCGATGAAGGTTCGCAACACGGTGCCGGACCGCTGGCTGCAAGAGGGCGACAAGGTGTCGTTCGGGGAGCACGAGTTCGAAGTCTTTCATTGCCCCGGCCATGCCCCGGGACACGTCATATTCTTCAACCGCGCGCAGAACTTCGCCCATGTGGGAGACGTGCTGTTTTCCGGCTCGATCGGCCGGACGGATCTGCCGGGCGGCGACCACCAGACGCTGCTCGCCTCGATCCGCGACAAGGTGCTGCCGCTCGGCGACGATGTCGGTTTCATCTGCGGCCATGGGCCTGGTGGCCGGATCGGCGAGGAGCGCCGCACCAATCCCTTCCTGCGCGGGATCTGAGCGAGGCGGGAAAGAACTCAAACGAAAAATGCGCCGGCTATGCGGCGCATTTCTCTTTCATCCCGATGCTGCGGCTCAGCCGGCGGTGCAGAAATGCGAGCGGCCGTCATAACCTACATAGGTGCCCGAACGGGCGTTGAAGCTGCGATAGCGGGTGGAGCAGTAGTCATACCATTCCGGCGACCAGGGCTCGATGCTAGCGCCATAGACCGGCGCCGGGGCCGGCGGATAGTCGTCGACGTAGACGGGCTCCGGCTCGACGTAGACGCGGCGCGGTGCCGGCTCCACATAGACCGGCTCGGGTTCGACATAGACGGTGCGCGGCTGGCTGGCGATCAGGGATCCGGTGACCAGGCCGGCGGCCAGGCCGATGGCACCGGCGGCAAGCGCGTCCTGATCGTGATGGCGACGGTAGTAGTCGCCTGCATTGGCCTGAGACGATGCAGCCAGCGGCACGATGGCGATCGCTGCCGACAACAGGGAATATTTCGCGAAGTTCATCATGGCTCTGCCTTCCTGTGACCTGCAATTGTCTTCGTCGCGTTTAGCGAACAATGAAGTCAGGATAGGGGCGGCAGCCTGAATGCAGGCTGAACGAAAAAACCCGGCAAGTCTGCCGGGCGGAAAAGCCAATGCCGAAGCAAGATGTCGTGTCAGCCGGCGATGTGCAGGTTGACGGCCTTCGGGCCCTTGCCGCGACGATCAGGTTCAGTGTCGTAGCTGACCTTCTGGTTCTCAGAAAGTCCCTGCAGTCCGGATGCCTGGACGGCGGAAATGTGTACGAAGATGTCCGCGCCGCCATTGTCAGGCTTGATGAAACCAAAGCCCTTGTCGGTGTTGAAGAATTTTACGATGCCAGTCTCGGCCATGCGTCAGGTCCTTTTCTCTCTGCCCAGTGTCGGCGGGGCAGCATTGCAATGTTACCCGTAACCGGGTGCTCGACAGGCATTTCTCGATTTTGAGGAAAGGGGCCCCTGTTACCGCAAGTCGGCGCCAAAAAAAGCAAGTATACTCGCTTCCCTAATGCAGAACCTGCCCGGAACTTTTAGCGTCTCCGGCGCGCATGTATTATAAGGTCTTCCCGTGCTCGCAAAATTGCCCGAACCGGCAAAGAGTGCTTGGTTTATTAAGGATTGGCAAGCGAAAGTTTTCCAACCTCCGGCGGTAGCCGAGGGGTGTGATGCGCCGTTTTTGTGGGCGTGAGGCCCGGGTGGCGAAATTTTTTGCTCTGCGGGCGGAAATTGCATCGTGGGCGATGCTTTTTTTTGGTCAAAACCTTCCTTCATTAGGAAAAGTTGGCTTATTTTCGCGTTCCTTAAAATGGTCTTTGTTAGGTCGCCATGGCCCGGCGCCTGGCCATTTCCGGTACCAGTTCCACCAGCAGCATGGCGACAAAAATCAGTCCGCAACCGACATAGCCTATCCCGGGCAGGGTCTCGGCCAGCAGGACCGCGCCGAACAGCGCCCCGAACAGCGCCTCGGAAGACAGGAAGATCGCAGCTTGCGGGGCGGTCGTATAGCGTTGACCGATGATCTGCAGGACGAAGGCAACGCCCGACGAGAGCAGGCCGCCATAGAGGATCTCGGGCAGCGCCGAGACGATGGCGCCGGTGCTGATCGGTTCCAGCGCTGCGGCGGCGAGACCTGCGCCGAGCCCGCAGACGGCAAACTGAACCGTTGCGAGCGCCAGCGGGCGTTCGCTGATCCTGACTGCAATCGGTGTCAGCGTGATCTGCACGGCAAGGAAGATGGCGCAGAGGATGACGAGGAGGTCGCCATCGCCGAGCGCCGAGAGCGATCCGCCATTGAGCAGCAGTATGCCCAGCACAGTCAGCAAGGCGGCCGGCCAGATGACCCAGTGCGGCCGGCGGCGCAGGATCAGGACGGCGATGACGGGAACGAGAACGACATAGAG
>JAQVEQ010000039.1 GCA_028697875.1 Novosphingobium sp.
AGGTCAAGCTGCTGGAGACGATCGACGCCGCCGCCCGCGCGCGCGACCCGCGCGTGGCGCAAGTCACCGCCTCGCTGTCCGGCAGCTGGAGCGTGGTCGAGATCGTGCGTGCCGACGGCTTCGTCGCGCACGACATCCGCCCGCTGGTGCGGCTCAATGTCGGGATCGTGGCCGAACAGAACGGGCGGCGCGAAACCGGCAACTTCGGCATGGGCGGGCGCTGGCTCTACGACGACCTGTTCAAGCCGGAAAACTGGAACCACGCGATCGACACCGCCCTGGGCCATGCGCTGACCAACCTCGAAAGTGTGCCCGCGCCCGCTGGCGAGATGACCGTGCTGCTCGGCCCCGGCTGGCCCGGTGTGCTGCTGCACGAGGCGGTCGGGCACGGGCTGGAAGGCGATTTCAACCGCAAGGGGACCAGCGCCTTTTCCGGCCGCATCGGCGAACGCGTCGGCGCGCCGGGCGTGACGGTGGTCGACGACGGCTCCATCGCCGGGCGGCGCGGCTCGCTTTCCATCGACGACGAAGGCACGCCCACGGGCGAGACCGTGCTGATCGAGGACGGCATTCTCAAGGGCTACATGCAGGACCGCCTCAACGCCCGCCTGATGGGGGTGGAGCCGACCGGCAACGGCCGGCGCGAGGACTATGCCCATGCCCCGATGCCGCGCATGACCAACACCTTTATGCGGGGCGGCAACGACGATCCGGGCGAATTGCTGGGCCGGATCAAGAACGGAATCTTCGCCAAGAGCTTCGGCGGCGGCCAGGTCGACATCGTGTCGGGCAAGTTCGTGTTCTCCTGCACCGAGGCCTACAAGGTGGAGAACGGCAAGCTCGGCGCCCCGATCAAGGGCGCGACCCTGATCGGCGACGGGCCCAGCGTGCTCACCCGCGTCACCGGCATCGGCAACGACATGGCGCTGGACGAAGGCGTGGGCGTATGCGGCAAGGGCGGGCAAAGCGTGCCCGCGGGCGTCGGCCAGCCGACCCTGCTGATCGAAGGGCTGACCGTGGGCGGAACGGGTTAGGCGCAGAGCGCACGGGCATCCGCAGCGGGGCTGCGCGAGTCAGCCACGGTTCAGATGGCGAGGGGCAAGGTTCCTGTTTCCATGGGAGAATACAGATGCGTAAGATCTTTTCTGCCCTCGCCGCCATTGGCGCCGCGGGCGCCCTTGTCCTTGGCGGCACTGCCGCGACGGCCGGCACGACCCGCGCAGAGAAGGGCGAAGCCCGTCTCCAGAAAATGCTCGAAGGCCGCGTCGCCGGCGAACCGCAGAGCTGCATCACCACCCTGGGGCCGGACCGGCTGCAGGTGATCGACGGGACAGCCGTCGTCTACGACGGGGGCAAGACGATCTACGTCGCGCGTCCCAGTTCCCCGGACCAGCTCAGCCGCGACGACATTCTCGTGATCGAACGCCATAGCGGCAGCCAGCTGTGCAACACCGACATCATCCGGACGATGGACCGTTCCGCCGGTTTCATGACCGGGGTGGTGTTCCTCGACCGCTTCGTACCCTACACCAAGGTCGAGAACTGAACGACGGGCTCAATTGACGCCGGGTGAGCGCCCGCCGTCGATCCGGAAATTCGCGCCGTTGACGAAGTCGGCCAGCGGACTGCACAGGTAGGCGACCATCGCGCCGATGTCGCGCACTTGCCCCACGCGGTCGACCGTCTGGTGCAGGAGGTTTTCCAGCGCCCATTTCTGCGTCCTCGCGCGGTCGTTCTCCCAGCCCTTCTGCGCGGCGATGTTGTCGAACCATTCGTCCACTGCCGGCGTCGCGATCATGCCGGGGCTGACCGTGTTGGCGGTGACCCCGGTCATCGCATAGGCGCGCGACAGGCTGACCGTGAGATTGGCGATCGCCGCCTTGGCCGCGGCGTAATGCGGGATGCCCGCGTTGGGCGAATTGGCGGCGGAACTGGCGAACTGGATCAGCCGGCCCCAACCCCGTTCCTTCATTGCCGGGGCCAGCAGGCGGACCATGCGCACGGTGGCGACGGCGTTCTTGTTGTAGGTGTCGATCCAGTCTTCGGGGGCCGCGCCGTCCCATTCGACCGTCCCGGCATCGCTGGAACGGCCGCCCGCATTGTTCACCAGGATGTCGATCCCGCCGAACGCGGCCAGTGCGGCGTCGGCCGTGGCCCTGGCGCCATCGTCGGTGGCAAGGTCGCCGATCGCCAGCGCGACGTCATGGCCTTTGCCGCGAAGGTCCGCCACGACGGCTTCGGCCCGCTGGCGGTTGCGGCCATGGACGACGACTTGCACGCCTTCCTCGGCCAAGACTTCGGCAATGCCGATCCCGATGCCGGAACTCGATCCGGTAACGAGCGCGCGCTTGCCGGCCAGTTGCAGGTCCATGATCCATCTCCTCTTCCGCCGTGAGGATGCGGCGGGAGGGGGATGGGGCGCAATCGCATGCTTGCCGCTTCCGGGTGGGCGGACGCGGGAATGACGGGACTAGCGGATCATTCCCACTCGATCGTGCCCGGCGGCTTCGACGTATAGTCGTAGACCACGCGGTTGATGCCCTTGACCTCGTTGATGATCCGGGTCGCGACGCGGCTGAGGAAGCTGGCGTCGAAGGGATAGATGTCGGCGGTCATGCCGTCGGTGCTGGTGACCGCGCGCAGGGCGCAGACGCTGTCGTAGGTCCGCCCGTCGCCCATCACGCCCACGGTGCGTACCGGGAGCAGCACGGCGAAGGCCTGCCAGATCGCGTCGTAGAGCCCGGCGTTGCGGATTTCCTCAAGGTAGACCGCGTCGGCCTTGCGCAGGATGTCGCAGCGTTCCTTGCTCACTTCGCCGGGGATGCGGATGGCAAGGCCCGGGCCGGGGAACGGGTGGCGGCCGACGAACACTTCGGGCAGGCCCAGTTCGCGGCCCAGTTCGCGGACTTCGTCCTTGAACAGTTCGCGCAAGGGTTCGACCAGCTGCATGTTCATCCGCTCGGGCAACCCGCCGACGTTGTGGTGGCTCTTGATCGTGACCGATGGGCCGCCGGTGAAGGAAACGCTCTCGATCACGTCGGGGTAGAGCGTGCCCTGGGCCAGGAAGTCGGCCCCGCCGATCTTCTTCGCTTCGTCCTCGAACACGTCGATGAAGGTCTTGCCGATGAACTTGCGCTTCTTTTCCGGGTCGGTGACTCCGGCGAGGCCGTTCATGAACAGCGTTTCCGCGTCCACGTGGACCAGCGGGATATTGTAGTGGCCCTTGAACAGGCTGACGACCTGTTCCGCCTCGCCCATGCGCATCAGCCCGTGGTCGACGAAGACGCAGGTCAGCTGGTCGCCGATCGCCTCGTGGATCAGCACGGCGGCCACGGCGCTGTCGACGCCGCCGGACAGGCCGCAGATCACCTTGCCGTCACCCACCTGGGCGCGGATTTCCTCGATCTTGGTCTTGCGGAATTCGGCCATGGTCCAGTCGCCGGCGAGGCCGCAGACATGGCGCACGAAATTGGCCAGCAGCTTGGCCCCGTCGGGCGTGTGGACCACTTCGGGGTGGAACTGCATGGCGTAGATGCGCCGTTCGTCGTCGGCGATCACGGCAAAGGGCGCGCCGGGGCTGGATGCGACCGGGCGGAAGCCGGGGGCGAGCCGGGTGACCTTGTCGCCGTGGCTCATCCACACCTGGTGGCTTTCGTCCTTGTGCCACAGGCCGTCGAACAGCACGCAGCTGTCTTCGATCGCGATGAAGGCGCGGCCGAATTCGCCCGCGTCGCCCGCCAGCACTTCGCCGCCCAGCTGGTGCATCAGCGCCTGCTGGCCGTAACAGATGCCGAGCATCGGCAGCCCGCTTTCGAGAATCGCCTGCGGGATGCGCGGGCCGTCCGCCTCGGTGACGGAAGCGGGACCGCCCGAAAGGATGATGCCCTTGGGCTTCATCCGCCTGAAGGCTTCCTCGGCGCTGCCGAAGGGGGCGATTTCGGAATAGACGCCGGCCTCACGCACGCGGCGGGCGATGAGCTGGGTCACCTGGCTGCCGAAATCGACGATCAGGATGGAATCGGGGAGATGCTGCGGGTCCATCCCGACCCGTTAGGTCGGCGCCGCGTAGCTGTCCAGCCATGCGTGCGCCACTTCCCCGGGCGGGCGCTTCCGGCTAGGGCGCATGGATGGAAAACGCCCGTCCCATTGCCCCTTCGCTGCTGGGGCTGGTGCCGCTCTACGGCGGGCTGACAGTGCTGACCGGCTTTCTCGGCAACAAGCAGCTCGATCTCGGGCCGCTGGCGATGGAATCGGGCCTGCTCGCCTATATCGGGGTGGTCGCGCTGTCGTCGGCCGTGGCCGAACTGCACGGGCGCAAGCTGGCCGACCGGCTGGTGCTGTTCGGCTTCCTGCCGGTGCTGGTCTCTATGGCGCTGATCGCGCTGGTTCTGGCCTTGCCCGCCAGCCCGAAGATGCCCGCCGCGCGGCTGGAGGCGTTCGATACGATTCTGGGGCAGAGCCCGCGAATCATGATTGCGGGGATCGCCGCCTATTTCGTTTCGGTCTTCCTCAACGTGCGCGTCTTCTCGTACTTGCGCGGGCGCGAAAACGCGGGCCGCAAGGACGGCGGCGCGGCGCTGATGGCGCGTGGGGCGATCGCGTCCGCCATCGCGCAGACAGTCGATGGATTGATTTTTATCACGATCGCCTTCTACGGCGTGTTTCCGATTCTCCCGCTGCTGGCGGGGCAGATCGCGGCAAAGATTGTTTTGAGCCTGACCGTGGTCCCCATACTGATCCGCCTTGCGGTCGGCTGGGGCCGCAAGCTCGATGGAAGGATGGCGGCATGAATGCTGGTGACAACAAGGCGATGCTCGCCAAGGCGGAAGTGCTGATCGAGGCACTGCCCTACATGCGGCGCTATGCCGGCAAGACCTTCGTCGTGAAGTACGGCGGCCATGCCATGGGCGATCCGGCCGCCGCCCGCGATTTCGCGCAGGACATCGTGCTGTTGAAGGCGGTCGGTATCAACCCGGTGGTGGTCCACGGCGGCGGCCCGCAGATCGGGGCGATGCTGAAGAAGCTGGGCGTCGAATCGACTTTCATCGATGGGCTGCGCGTGACCGACAAGGCGACTGCCGAAGTGGCCGAAATGGTCCTGTCGGGCGCGATCAACAAGGAACTGGTCGGCTGGATCGCCAGCGCCGGCGGCAAGGCGCTGGGCATTTCGGGCAAGGACGGGGGCATGGTCACCGCGACCAAGGTCACCCGCACGACCAAGGACCCGGACAGCAATATCGAACAGGCAATCGACCTCGGCTTCGTCGGCGAGCCGAGCCATGTCGACACGACCATCCTCGAAACCGCCAGCAAGGCGGGGATGATCCCGGTGGTCGCCCCGATCGGCGGGGGCGAGGACGGGCATACCTATAACATCAATGCCGACACCATGGCCGGCGCGGTGGCGGCGGCGCTGGGCGCGTCGCGGCTGTTCCTGCTGACCGACGTGCCGGGCGTGCTCGACAAGGACAAGAACCTGCTGACCGATCTGCGCCCGGCGGACGTCGCGCGGCTCAAGGCCGACGGCACGATTACTGGCGGGATGATCCCCAAGCTGGAAACCTGCGTCCATGCGGTCGAGGCCGGCTGCGAGGCGGCGGTCGTGCTCGACGGACGGGTGCCGCATGCCATGCTGCTGGAAATCTTCACTTCGAAGGGTGCGGGTACGTTGATTCGCGCCGGTTGATCCCGGAGGGCATCATGCTCTAACAGGCCCGGGCCTCCTGCGAGCATGGCTCGCCTTCCAGGAAAGGGCACGCCTTGATTCTCATAACCATCGCCCAGATCCTCGACCTGCTGATCTCGGTCGTCGTCACGCTGGTCATCATCCAGTTCGTCCTGGGGCTGCTGATCTCGTTCAACGTGGTCAATATGAGCAACCAGTTCGTCTCGGCCATCTGGACCGCGCTCAACGCCTTGCTCCAGCCGCTGCTGGCGCCGATCCGGCGGATCATGCCCAACACCGGTGCCATCGATTTCTCGCCGCTGGTCCTTATCATCGGCCTGCAGATCCTGCTGATTATCGTCACCAACCTGGCTTACAAATTCGCATGAGCGCACAACTGATCGACGGGAAGGCCTTCGCCGAAGGCCTGCGGCACAAGGTGGCGGCACTGGCCGCCGCATTCGAAGGCAAGGCCGGGCGCAAGGCGGGCCTGGCCGTGGTGCTGGTGGGCGAAGACCCGGCCAGCCAGGTCTATGTCCGGTCCAAGGGCAAGCAGACGGTCGCCTGCGGCATGGCCAGCTTCGAGTACAAGCTGCCCGTCACCGCGAGCGAGGAAGAACTGCTGGCGCTGGTCGAACAGCTCAACAATGACCGTTCGGTCGACGGCATCCTGGTGCAACTGCCGCTGCCCGCCCACCTCGACGAACAGAAGGTCATCGCCACGATCGACCCGGACAAGGACGTCGACGGGTTCCACGTCATCAATGCCGGGCGCCTTGCCGTGGGCCAGCCGGGTTTCGTGCCGTGCACGCCGCTCGGCTGCCTGATGCTGCTGAAGGACCGGCTGGGCGACCTGTCCGGCCTGGACGCGGTAGTGATCGGCCGCTCCAATATCGTCGGCAAGCCGATGGCCCAGTTGCTTGTCGCGGAAAGTTGCACTGTCACTGTCGCGCATAGCCGGACGAAGGACCTGCCTGCTGTCGTGCACCGCGCGGACATCGTGGTCGCCGCGGTCGGCCGCCCGGAAATGGTCAAGGCCGACTGGATCAAGCCCGGCGCGACCGTGATCGACGTCGGCATCAACCGCCTCCCGCCCGAACCGGGGCAAGACAAGGGGCGGCTGGTCGGCGATGTCGACTTCACCGGCGTGCGCGAAGTGGCCGGCGCGATAACTCCGGTGCCCGGCGGGGTCGGCCCGATGACGATCGCCGTGCTGCTGCGCAACGCGCTGGTCGCGGCCTATCGCAACGAAGGGCTGGAACTGGACCCGGACGCGCTGTGACGTGATCGAACTGTTCTCCTCGGCTTTCGTGACCCTGTTCGTGGTCATCGATCCGCCGGGGTGCGCGCCGATCTTCGCGGGGCTCGTGAAGGACGCGGATACGCGCCACCAGCACGCGATGGCCATTCGCGCCAGCCTGGCCGCCACGCTGATTCTCGTCGGTTTCGCCTTGTTCGGAGAGGAACTGCTCGCCGCGCTTCATATCGAACTGGCCGCCTTCCGCATCGCGGGCGGGATTCTGCTGTTCCTGATCGCGCTCGAAATGCTGTTCGAGAAGCGCACGCAACGGCGCGAACAGCGCGCTCAGCAGGTACGGAACAATTCCGCCGCGCTCGACGATGTCGCGGTCTTTCCCGTCGCCATGCCCATGCTGGCGGGACCGGGTGCGATCGCCTCGATCATGCTGCTGATGGCGCATGCCGAAGGGATGGCCGCGTCGCTGGCGGTGCTTGCGGCGCTCGGTGCGGTCATGGCCATCACGCTTGCGACGCTGCTTGCCGCAGCTCCGCTGCTGCGGCTCATGGGTGCGCAGGTCTCGTCCGTGATGACCCGGCTGCTGGGCCTGCTCCTCGCCGCGCTTGCCGCGCAGTTCGTGGTCGACGGGATCAAGGGCGCCTTCGGGATCTAGCCTGTCAGGCTATTGCAGCGTCACCCGTGCATCCCCGCCATCGTGGCGGCCGAAGAACTGCATCAGCTGGACCAGCAGCTCGCACCGGGCATTGATGTCGGGCGCTTCCAGCAATGCCTGCTTGGCGGCGGCATCGAACGGCGCAATCTGCGAGACGCCGTTGATCAGCGACACGTCGTCCAGCCGCGAAACCGAATCCCAGTCCACGCTGTAGCCCTGCATGTCGGCGAAATCGCGTGCCGCCTGTTCGAACCCGGCGCGCTCGACCGAGCTCAGCATCTCGTCCTCCGGCTCCTCGATCAGTTCGCCTTCGACCTGGCGGAACGGGGTTGCGACATCGAGTTCGCGAATCACGCGGAAGCGGTGTTCGCCGTCGAGCACGATATTGAAGCGTCCGTCCTCCAGCGCCTCGACGTCCTCGATCCGCCCGACGCAGCCCATTGCGAACAGCGGAGCGTGTTCGCCGGGGGCCTGCGGCTGGATCATGGCGATGCGGCGGTCGCGCGCCAGGGCATCGCTGACCATCGCGCGGTAACGCGGTTCGAAAATGTGCAGCGGCAGGCGCAGCCCCGGGTAGAGGATCACGCCTGACAGCGGGAAGATCGAGAGCCGCGTTCCCGGCATTATCCGAACAGGATCAGCGAGAGTTTGCGGCGGGCGGCGGCGACCCACGGGTCTTCGAGGCCGACCGCTTCGAAGATCTGCAGCAGCTTGGCCCTGGCCGCGCCTTCGTTCCACGCCGCGTCGTTGCGGATCATGGCCAGCAGGGCCTCGGCGGCTTCGTCGCGCTGCCCGGCGGCGAAGGCGGCATTGGCGTAGGCGAGCTGGGCGCCCATGTCGGCCGGGTCCGCCTCGGCGGCGGCGCGCAGGGTTCCCAGCTCGGAATCGTCAGGCACGTCCCCGGCCAGCGCCAGTGCGGACTTGGCCTGTGCCAGGACCGGGTCGTTGGCGGCTTCGTCCGGGAGCGATTCGAACACGTCCCGGGCCTGTTCGACCTGGCCCGTCGCGATCAGCGCCCGAATCAGCCCGGCATAGGCCGCGGTGTTTTCCGGCGCCATCTCGACCACTTGGGCGAAGATGCTTGCCGCGCGTTCGCCGTCGCCTTCGGCCAGCACCTTTTCGCCCAGTTCGATGAACTGCGCGACATCCGGGGCCTGCTCTGCCGCGGCGCCCGGCGTTACCGGCAGCTTTTCGAGCAGCTGGTCGAGCACTTGCTTCAGCTGCGATTCGCTGCGGGCATTGGTGAGGTCGGCCACCGGCTGGCCCTGGAACATGGCGTAGACGGTGGGAATCGAGCGCACCTGGAACTGCGCGGCGATGAACTGTTCCTCGTCGACATTGATCTTGGCGAGGAGTACGCCCTTGTCGGCATATTCGGCGGCGATCTTTTCCAGCACGGGGGCGAGCGCCTTGCACGGCCCGCACCATTCGGCCCAGAAGTCGAGGATGACGAGTTTGGTCATCGACGGTTCGGCCACATCCTTGCGGAACCGGTCGACGGCTTTCTGTTCGTCGAGATTGAGACCCATGCTGGCCAAGGTACTTGCTCCCACGTCGCACTATAAGGTGGTGCCTAATGTGGGCTTTTCCCGCAAATTGTGAAGGGCGGATATTTTCCGCGATTTTCTCCTTGCCGGATGCAAAACCCGATGCTAACCGCGCGCCTCCCCACCGGGACATTCTCTTTCCGGTGACGCCAGAGCGGGCGTAGCTCAGGGGTAGAGCACAACCTTGCCAAGGTTGGGGTCGAGGGTTCGAATCCCTTCGCCCGCTCCAGTTTTCCCAGGAAAACCAATAGTTTGCGAGTCGCGGCGCCGGGGCGGGATGCCGCTTATTTGCGTCAGTTCACCACCAGTTCACCACCACACGCGCGTGCCAACGGAAACTCGTGGCTATTGTGGCGGAGTATGGAGGGGAACGTCTTCCCCTGCCGGTGAGCCGCGTTCCGCGTCTCCCCGGACCCCTTCGTACGGGACTGCCGCCCCGTAACGCCCCGCCAGAGGAAGAGTAAGGCCGGTTGGCCGTGACGGGTTGAGGGCAGCGAGAGAGGCTTGCTGCCGGCCCGTCGCGGAGAAGCTGCGATGGCACATGCACGCCACCGTTCCGCCAGAGAGCGGACGAACCTTTACGAACAGATCACCAACCGGATTATCGCCGAACTGGAGGCGGGGCGCATCCCCTGGGTCCAGCCCTGGGGATCGGCAAAGGCCAGCGTCGGTATGCCCTACAATGCCGTCAGCGAGCGGCGTTACAGCGGCATCAATATTCTCACGCTCTGGGATGCGATCGTCTCGCGCGGCTTTGCGTCCCACGCCTTCCTGACCTTCCGACAGGCCATCACGCTTGGCGGTAATGTCCGGCGCGGCGAGCAGGGCATCGGCGTCATTTACACACGCCGCTTCATCCCGCGCGATGAGCACCGCCGCGCCGACATCGAAGGCCGCGAGCCTTCGGGCGGCATTCCCTTCCTCAAGTGGTTCACCGTCTTTTCGGTTGAGCAATGCGACGGGCTGCCCGCACATATCTGCGAACCGCCACCGCCTATCCCGGAAGGGCTTATCCTTCCGCAGGCAGAAGCGCTGATTGCGGCGACCGGCGCCGACTTCCGCATCGGCGGTCCCTCGGCATTCTATTCGCCGACGCACGATTATGTGCAGGTGCCACGGCCTGATGACTTCTTCGACCCCGTGAACTGGCACCGGACGGCGTTTCACGAACTTGGTCATTGGGTCGGCGGCGCCACGCGACTCAATCGGGATCAGAGCGGTGTCTTCGGTTCCGTGGCATATGGAAAGGAAGAGTTGTGCGCGGAGCTGACGGCATCGTTCGTCTGCGCCGCCCTCGGCATTACGCCCACGGTCCGGCATGCCGACTACATTGGCTCCTGGTTGGAGATCATTCGCGGGGACGATCGCGCGATCCTGCGCGCCGCCAGCGCTGCCTCGAAGGCCGCCGACTACCTGCTCGCCTTTCGCGCCGAAACTGAGATCGCCGCCAATGACGATGACCCCGATCCCGACCCGGATGGATCGATGGCCATGGACGGGAGGATCGCGGCATGATCCTCGTCACACCTGAATTGCGCGACCAACTGCGCGCCAATCACCGCGCCCGCTGCGAGGCGCTTCGCCGCGGCGAACCCGCGCCGGACCCGATGCCGGTGGTCCGCTTCTTCAATCCCCTTGGCCCCGCCACCTGGCTCGCCGCGGAGCTGGATGAGGACGGGATTCTCTTTGGCCTCGCCGATCTCGGCTTCGGCTGTCCGGAACTGGGGAGCTTTGCGCTGGAGGAACTGGAATCGATCCAGCTTCCCTTCGGTCTCGGTATTGAGCGGGATATTCTCTTCGAGGGCGAGTTTCCGCTCTCGGTCTACGCCGAGGCCGCTTCCCGCGCCGGATCGCTGGTTGAGGGTGAACGCATCGTTCGCCGGGGATCGATGCCGCGCGCAAGCACGCTGTCACCATAACGCCGATCGCTGGTGATCTCAGGCGCCGTCATCCTCGCGAAAACGGTCCATCTGGTGCATGCGCTCGTGCAGGATCGTGACGATCCCGACATCGCCATCGGCGAGCAGGCGCCAATAGACATAGTGATGTTCGTGGCGGCAATAATAGCCGTCGACGCCGAATTCGGCCGGGATCGCGCGCCAGAGCAATTCGCGGCGCGCGATCCGGTCGAAGCAGGCGAACAGACCGCAGATATAGGTTTCGGCCTGCTCCTGGCCCCATGTGTCGAAGGTGTAGACAAAAATCTCGTCGAGCCGCTGGCCCGCGATTGCGGAAACACGAAATGCCGTCATGTCACGCCCGGCGATTGCGGGCGATCACGGCCTCGGCGTCCAATGCGCCATAGCTGTCTTCAGGCGCTGCGAAGGCCCGCGTCAGTTCCGCCTTCAGGCGCTGGAACTGCTCCGCCTCGCTCCTCTCCTTGTCGCGTCGGATCAGGTCGCGCACATATTCGCTGACATTCTCATAGGCTCCGTGATCGCCGACATTGGCCGCGACGAACTCGCCCAGCGCACCGCTGATCCGGACATTGAGCGTGATCGGCTTGTTCATGCGAGCCTCCTTCCGTCCTCATATAGTTCAATATTGTGGACAGCGACAAGGGGGGAGTCTGCAGGGAAGCGTCGGCACCGATCATCTGCTATGACTTGGGCC
Organism: Novosphingobium sp.; assembly: GCA_028697875.1. Taxonomy (GTDB): domain Bacteria; phylum Pseudomonadota; class Alphaproteobacteria; order Sphingomonadales; family Sphingomonadaceae; genus Caenibius. Next base: position 11,736 of record JAQVEQ010000039.1, read on the forward strand.
GCAGTTTTGGAGTCGCCCCATGCCCAAGAACCGCATGACCTTCCACGATCCCCGCGACGAACTGCCGCCGGTTACGATCGAATTCCTGAAAGGCGACATGCTGCGCTTCACTCAGGTCGATCGCGAGGGCCGCGCCAATGTCGTCACTTTCTCCGAGCGTTTCGACGTTCACCGTGGCGTCTTCGACGTCACGGCACGGCCAACATCTCCGCTCACAGTGGAAGGTTGAGCTGGTTCACGTCGGGAGGAACTGATCCGTCCAGCTTCTCGATGATCGTTGCCGCCAGCGCATCGGCGGCCCGCTCGCGCATCCGTTCGTCCGGCATCGTCAGGCCGATGCGCGCCCATCCGGGCGCGGCCAGCAGGATGGCGGACAATTCCTGTCGTTCGATTCGTTCCATGTCGACATGAGAACAAATAGCGAACTTAATGGCAAGGGCATTGATGCCGAACGGCGGTATCGGAGCGCCCGATCGCGTTACGGCCTGCCTGCGGCAGGCCTAGAGAGGGAGAGGGAAGCCCGTGGTTTCATGACGGGCTGGGAGCCGGGAGAGAGTCTCGCGGCGGCCCGTCATGGAGAAGCCCCATGGCCAAAGCGCCTCAGAAACTCGTCCTTAGCGGCTCGCGCGACATTCCGTTCGACCGCCTGCATCTGTCCCAGTCCAATGTCCGCCGGGTGAAGGCCGGCCTATCGATCGGCGAGCTGGCGGAGAATATCGTCCGCCGCACGCTGCTCCAGAGCCTCAACGTGAGGCCGATCCTCGATGCGGAAGGCCAGGAGACCGGCCAGTTCGAGGTGCCGGCCGGTGGCCGGCGGTTCCGGGCGCTTGAGCTGCTGGTGAAGCAGAAGCGGCTCGCGAAAGACGCACCCATTCCCTGCGTCGTCAAGGCGGCCAACGATGTCGTCTCGGCCGAAGAAGACAGCTATGCGGAAAACACCTTCCGCGAGCAGCTTCACCCGCTCGACCAGTTCCGCGCCATGCGGGCGATGGTGGACAAGGGCCAGGATATCGAATCGATCGCCGCCCACTTCCTCGTGACGCCGGCCGTCGTGAGCCAGCGGCTGAAGCTCGCCAAGGTCTCGCCCAGGCTGCACGAGATCTATGCCGAGGACGGCATGACGCTGGAGCAACTCATGGCCTTCTCGGTCTCCGACGACCATGAGCGTCAGGAACAGGTCTGGGAACTGCTTGCCCAAAGCTACAACCGGTCGGGCGCCTATATCCGGCAGAAGCTGACCGAGAACAGCGTGCGCGTCGCGGACAAACGGGTGCGGTTCGTTGGGGTTGAGGCCTATGTCGATGAGGGCGGCGGCGTGATGCGCGACCTGTTCGAGGATGACGATGGCGGCTGGCTGACCGATCCCGCATTGCTTGATCGGCTCGTCACTGAGAAACTCCAGGCCGAAGGCGAGAAGATCGGCGCCGAGGGCTGGAAGTGGGTCGCGACCGCCGTCGACCTGCCCTGGGGTGTCACCAACGGCCTGCGCGAGATCGACGGCGTGCCAGTCCCGCGGACCCCCGAAGAGGAGGCGCGGCTCGCGGAGCTGGAAGCCGAAGCCGAAAAGATCGAAGCGGAGTGGTCCGACGATCCGAATGTGCCGGACGAGGTGCATGAGCGCATTGCCGCTATCGACACCGAGATCGGCGCCTTGGTCGAGCGCCCGATGACCTTCGACCCGCAAGAGATGGCGCGGGCCGGCGTGTTCTTTTCGATCGAGGTCGATGGATCGCTCTCAATCGAGCGCGGCTATGTCCGTCCTGAGGATGAGCCGGTCATCGAGAGCGAAGACGGAGAAGCCGATGCCGTTTGCGGCGTCGACGGCGCCTCTGCCGAAGAGGACAGCGATACGCTGGCTGGCACGGCCGAGACCAATGTCGTGCCGATCGGCGCTGCATCGGGCGGGGATGATGAGGAGGATGGTGAAATCCTCAAACCCCTTCCCGATCGCCTCGTCGCTGAACTTACCGCCTGGCGCACGCTTGCCCTGCAGGACGCCTTCGCGCAGAGCCCCTCCACGGCCTTCGCGGCGGTGCTGCACACTTTCGTGCTCAGCACCTTCTACACCTACAGCCGCGAATCCTGCCTGGAACTGTCGCTCAGCAAGGTGTCGTTCGGTTTCGCGCCGTCGGGCTTGCGCGACAGCGCGCCGGCCAAGGCGATTGCTGAGCGTCAAAAGCGCTGGGCCGACCAGCTGCCGGACAGCGACAAGGAGCTGTGGGACGCGCTGCTTCAGTTCGACGGAGCCGAGCAGGCCGCCCTGTTCGCGCACTGCGCCTCGCAGGCACTGAACGCGCAGCACGAGGTGGTGCCGAAGTATGACAATGGCCGCATCTCGAAGCACAGCGTCGAGCGGCGCATCGCGCACAGCCATGTCCTCGCGCGGGCGGTCGGGCTCGATCTGGTCGGCGCGGGCTGGCGCCCGACCGTGGAGGGCTATTTCCGCAGCGTCACCAAGCCGCGCATCCTTGCCGACGTCGCCGAGGCCAAGGGGCCGAAGTTCGCCGAAATGATCGACCATCTCAAGAAGGGCGACATGGCGAACGAGGCCGAGCGGCTGCTGGAGGACGCAGGTTGGCTTCCCGAGCCGATGCGGACGCCCGAACTGCTCGATGCGCGTGCCGACGATCCGGCAGCGGAGATAGAAGCCGCCCAAATGCCGGCCTTTCTCGATGACGATGCGCAGCCGGTCGATGACGATGGTGAAGGCATCGCGGCAGCGGCCTGATACCTGGGCGGGGCGGCTTCGGCGGTCCCGTCCATCCTCTCTTCCATCATTCGAGCCCGGCGCATTTCGCGTCGGGCTTTCGCATTTTCAGGAGCCCTAATGATGCGAACTTCTCAGATCGACACCGCAACGCCGGATGAACTGGCGCCCGTGTTGCTGCTCGCGCTCCAGCGGCTTGGGCAGCTTGGCCGCCCCGGCGCCATCGCCCTCGCGCGGCAGCTCAAGGACGACGACGCAGATTTCGACGAGGCGGCCGAATGGATCGCCGACATCGCCTCTGGTGGCCTTAGGGAATGACCCGGCACCGCCATTCGCCCTGTTTTTGTCAATTCCCAGAAGCCCGGCCCCTGCGCCGGGCTTTTGCCTTTCAGGAGATCCGCAATGACCGACGCAACCCAGCCCGCCATCGACATGGCGGCAATCATGCAACGCTTCTCGCAATGGGAAGCCGACGACGCAAAGCTCGTTCCCGAAAACAAGGCACGACTGTTCGCCTGCCTCGCTTCGGCGGGCATCACGCTCGTAACCGTCACCTTCGACGGCTATGGCGATAGTGGTCAGATCGAGGATGTCGCCGCATTCATTGGCGATCAGCCGGCCGAACTGCCCGGCAGCACCGTTGAAGTGAAGAGGCTGGACCATGGCGCCGACCAGCCTGTGGCCAACCATCTCTCGCCAAGCGAAGCCATCGAGGATCTTGCCTACGATTTGCTGCGTCAGACGCATTGCGGGTGGGAGAACAATGACGGCGCTTATGGCGAGTTCACGTTCGACGTGACCGCCGGAACGATCACGCTCGACTATAATGAGCGGTTCACCTCGTCCGAAAACTACGCGCATGACTGGTGAGGAGGCGGAGATGGGACATTGCTATCATCATGCGCTTTCCTCTGTCCGCAAATGGGGCGGCGAGCCGGAAGACTATCTGGCGCTCCACCAGTGGTTCGACGAATCCAAAGCGATCACCGCGGATTTCCGCCATCGCGCGCTGCGCCATCACGCCGAAGGCATCTTCATGCTCGAGCGCTTCTTCGGTGCGACGATCACCGTCTCGACAGGGCGCGTCGTGCCGGTCCGTCTCATTGGCGAGCAGCATGTTCGCGAGGATCTGGGGTTCATCCCGAGCTTTGCCGACTGGGTGCGCTGCATCCGGCCCGAACCCTGGATGGGCCGCGCGCAACCGATCCATCGCGACGTCGATCCCTTCGAGGCCATCGCTGCCTGACAAGCGGCACCTTCGCATTTTCGATCAAACCATTGCCCTCGGCGCCCATCGCCGGGGCAAATCATATCAAGGAGCCAGATGATGGCTGACTATTACACTCCGACCGTGGTCGAACCATTTATTCCGTTCAGCGCCATGCTGCCGATTGAACGCCTGTTCCTCGCACAGGTATTCGACGAGGAAATCGCTGACGAGACTGCCTATTACTACAGCGAGGACGGTGCCAACGACCTTATCTTCCTGCCCGCTGGCGACGTCCGGGCTGCCCTTGATGCCGCCAAGCCGGACACCAGCCGTCTTGCGCAAAAGCTGCTCGACGAGCAGCCCGACGCGATTCTGGGCGAGGATGACATCGAACTCGACATGTGCGGCGATCTCTGGGCCGACGTGTTGCAGGACATCGTGCGCCGCTCGCCAGACCTCGACCATCTGACCGTGACCATGGCCTTCACTTGTTCGAAGATGCGGGTCGATGGCTTCGGCGGGCTCGCCATGCTGATCACCGCCGAGACCATCCGTTCGGAATCGACCAACACGCTGTTCCACCGCTTCTACAAGGAAGCTCAGGCCAACGGGGAGATCGGTCGTGGTAATCCCTGATTATGCCCGCGCCAATTTCGAGACGCTGGTGAAGGCTGCCAAGGCGGGCGATCTAGCGCTGATGGAATGCACTGAGGTGGAAAGCGGCGAGACTCGCTACGTAATCTGCGCCGTTGGACGCGATAACGGCGACTATGTGATGACGCCATTCGGTCATCTCGCCCCCGGCAACCCCTACGAAGCCTATTTCCCGCCCGCCTGAGCGCACCGCGGAGCCGCGGATCGTGTCGCGATCTGGCTGCGGGAGCAATCACTCGCACCGGCGACGTGAGAGGAAGAGTTCTCACCGGTAGGGGGAACCCGGCCGGGCCTTAAAAGGGAGAGCATCCGGCGGGCTTCACCTGTTCCCGCTCTCCCGGAGACCTTCACCCATGACCCATATCCTGACCGACGCGGCGCTTCGCGCCGCGCCCCTTGCGTCTGCGTCCGGCTTCGGCGCGCGGGCCAGTGCCCTGCACACCGCCGCGCGCAGCCTCCTGTCGGCGCTCGAGGCGGGCCGCGCCATCGATGCGGCGCAGCTCCGTTCGGCCATGACCGACGCCTTTGGCGCGAGCGATTCCAACGGCGCCTGGGACTGGAAAAGCGCCTACGACGCCTGCGAGGCTGCCGAAATCCTGTTCCTGCGCCGTTATGGACAAGCAATTGTCGGCCGCGCGGCGCCAAGCGCGCTGGTACTGATCGAGCGCATCGCCGCCTTGATGCCCACGCACACCCGTCGCTCCGAGACTTCGCAGGCCCTGCAACAATTCTCGACACCGCCTGGGCTTGCCTTCGTCGCCAGCGTGGCGGCTTCGATCAGCCCCGGCGATCATGTGCTGGAGCCGTCC
>JAQVEQ010000238.1 GCA_028697875.1 Novosphingobium sp.
AAAAGGCGGGCGTGGCGCTGCTGGGCGTGAGCAAGGATCCGCCGGCCAAGCACCGGAAGTTCATTGCCAAATATGCCCTAGCGGCCCCGCTCGCATCCGATCCGGTAGAGGACGGCCTGGCCGATGCGCTGGGCATCTGGGTGGAAAAGAACATGTACGGCCGGACCTACATGGGGATGGAGCGCACGACCTATCTCGTCGATGCCGAGGGCCGGATCGCCCGCGTCTGGCGCAAGGTGAAGGTCAAGGGCCACGTGGCCGAAGTGCTCGAAGCGGCCAAGGCCCTCTAGGTCGCGCTCAGGCCCCGGCATGTCCCGTTCCGTCGCCGCTGCGATTCGCGGTGCCCTGCTCACCGCCGACCCTTACCGCAAGGCCATGGCCGCGCGGGCAGTGGCGCGCGAATGGCGGCAGGGCAGGCTTTCCTTTGCCTTCGACGTGGCGATGCCGGGCGCGCCGGCCCGGCCCGGACAGCCGGAACTCCTGCCGCCCAACCGCATGCCCAAGCGCGGGCGGGGCGGGTCGGAACGGGCGCGAATCGCCTTGTGGCACGCACTGGCCCATATCGAATTCGTCGCGATCGACCTTGCGCTCGACATGGCGGGGCGTTTCGGGGCGGAAATGGGGCCGGACTTCGTGGGGGATTTCCTGACGGTCGCGGCCGACGAGGCGATGCATTTCGCGCTGCTGGCCCGCAAGCTCGCGGCGCTTGGCAGCCATTACGGCGCCCTTCCCGCCCATGGCGGACTGTGGGAAGCGGCGGAGGAAACCGCGCACGACGTGGCCGCGCGGCTGGCTGTCGTCCCGATGGTGCTCGAGGCGCGCGGCCTTGACGTCACGCCGGCAACGCTCGACCGGGTTCGCGCGGCGGGCGACGAACACGGGGCAAGGATCCTCGAACGAATCCTTGACGACGAAATTCGCCATGTCGGGATCGGAACAAGGCATTTCGTCGCGATTTGCGCGGAGTCAAGGAAATGCCCCGAAATCCGTTGGAAAGAACTGGTCGAACGCCACTTTCGCGGGGCTCTCAAGCCACCGTTCAACGACTCGGCGCGCCTCGCAGCCGGTCTGTCGCGCGATTTCTATGCGGCCATTGCCAGCTAGGATTCCTTACCGTTAAGACAAACTTACGAGACGGCGGGGGGTTCCGAACGTTCTCGAAAAAAGCCATTCCGCCTCGCAATCGCGGGGCCGGAAGCGGGTCAGCACGGCATCGAAAGATGCAGAAAAAAGAGGACGTTGCGGCGAGATATGGTTTTCCCGATCGCAAAGAAGCTCACTTCCGCATTGGTCGCTGCTGGCGGCGCTTTCATGGTCATGGCGGCATCTCCGGCCGTCGCCCAGGACGGGGCGAGCCAGTCCCCGCTCGGTGATGGCGATGCCCAGTTCCGCGAACTTTTCGCCGATTGGCAGCAGCTCGACCGTCCCGCCGGCCTGACGTCCGCCGCGCTCAAGGTCGCGGTGCCGTCGCGGATGCCGGTGGAAGGCGTGAGGCTGAGCAGCGATTTCGGCATGCGCGAACACCCGGTGCTCGGCGGCCGCCGGGCGCACAAGGGTGTCGATCTTGCAGGCCCCACCGGTACGCCGGTCTATGCCACGGCCGACGGTACGGTCGACATGGCCCAGTGGTTCAGCAGCTACGGCAATTACGTCCAGATCGAACATGGCGCGGGTCTCGAAACCCGTTACGGTCATCTTTCGGCCTACACCGTCCAGGCGGGCCAGAAGGTGAAGAAGGGCGACCTGATCGGCTACATCGGTTCGACCGGCCGTTCGACCGGGCCGCATCTCCACTATGAAGTCCGCGTCGATGGCGTCGCGGTCAATCCGATGCCTTACATGATCGAAACGTCCGCCCAGCAGGCGTTTGCGCTGGCTCGCGGCGAGGGCGGTCAGGGCGGCCCCGAGTAAGCTCCGGACATTTCCGCCAAGAGTTTCGGCCCGGGCTTGTCCCGGGCTTTCTCTTTTTGGCCCCAGGCTTGCGTATTCAGGGGAGGCGGTCCGGCCCCGGTTGGAATTTCCGGGGCAGCCCGCCAATCAGCGTCCGAGGAGCCGTTCGGTAATCGCGCGGATTTCCGCGCCCATGTCCTCGCGCTCCAGCGCCAGGGCGATCGTCGCTTCGATGAAGCCGGTCTTGCTGCCGCAATCGAACCGCCGCCCTTCGAACGTCACGGCGTGGAACGGCTGGCTGCCGATCATCCGGGCCATGGCGTCGGTCAGCTGGATTTCGCCGCCGGCACCCTTTTCCTGGTTTTCCAGCGTGCGCATGACTTCGGGCTGGAGGATGTAGCGCCCGGAGATGATCTTGTTCGACGGGGCCTGTTCCACCGGCGGCTTTTCGACCAGCCCTTTCACGACGGTCAGCGCGCCATTTTCTTCGCCAGGATCGATCACGCCGTAGGAGGAAACCTCCTCGCGCGGGATTTCGAGCACGCTGATGAGATTGCCGCCGACTTCGTTGTAGGCCTCGACCATCTGCTTCATGCAGCCGGGCGATCCGATCATCAGTTCGTCGGGCAGGAAGATCGCGAAGGGATCGTCGCCGACGATGGCGCGGGCGCACCAGATCGCATGTCCCAGGCCCAGCGGTACCTGCTGGCGCACGGTGATGATGTCACCCGGCACGGCGCGGGTAGGTTCCAGTATGCTAAGGTCCTTGCCGCGTTCGCTCATCATCGTTTCGAGTTCGAAAGCGACGTCGAAATGTTCGACGATGGCGGTCTTGCCGCGGCCAGTGACGAAGATCATCTGTTCGATCCCCGCTTCGCGCGCTTCGTCCACCGCGTACTGGATCAGCGGCCGGTCGATGACCGGCAGCATTTCCTTGGGGATCACCTTGGTCGCGGGCAGGAAACGAGTGCCAAGCCCGGCGACGGGAAAAACGGCTTTCTTGATCGGCTTGCGTTTCGTCATGGGACGATGGGTAAGGAGTCGCAGGGGGCGGCGTCAACCGCGCTCTGCCTTGCTCCGCCATGAAATCCCGCTAAACGCCATGCATGGACAAGATCATCATTGAAGGGGGTAAGCGCCTTTCCGGCACGATCCCCGTTTCCGGCGCGAAAAATGCCGCGCTCACCCTGCTCCCTTGCGCGCTGCTGACCGAAGAGCCGCTGACCTTGCGCAACCTGCCGCGCCTGGCCGACATCGACGGGTTCCAGCACCTGATGACGCAGTTCGGCGTCTCGACCGCGATTGCCGGGGCGCGCCCGGAGGATTTCGGCAGGGTAATGACCTTGCAGGCCACCCGCCTGACCTCGACTACCGCGCCTTATGACCTGGTGCGCAAGATGCGCGCTTCGATTCTCGTGCTCGGTCCTCTGCTGGCGCGGGCCGGGGAGGCGACCGTGTCGCTGCCCGGCGGCTGCGCCATCGGCAACCGTCCGATCGACCTGCACCTGAAAGCGCTGGAAGCCATGGGCGCACAGATCGAACTGGCGGCCGGTTACGTCAGGGCGATCGCGCCCGATGGCGGCTTGCCGGGGGGGCGCTACAGCTTCCCGGTCGTTTCGGTCGGGGCGACGGAAAACGCGCTGATGGCCGCCGTGCTGGCACGGGGCAAGACGACGCTCCACAATGCCGCGCGCGAGCCCGAGATTGTCGACCTGTGCCGGTTGCTGGCCGCCATGGGAGCCGAGATCGAGGGGATCGGGACTTCGGAACTGACCATTCATGGGGTCGAACGCCTGCATGGCGCGACCTATCGGGTCATGTCCGACCGGATCGAGGCCGGGTCCTATGCCTGTGCGGCGGCGATCACCGGCGGGGAAGTGACGCTGAAAGGCGCCAATTTCGAGGAAATGGAAGCGACGGTGCAGGCACTGCGCGAAGCGGGCGTTTCGGTCGAGCCGGTCGCGGGCGGCCTCCACGTCCATGCCGATGGCCCGATCCGCCCGGTGAC
>JAQVEQ010000239.1 GCA_028697875.1 Novosphingobium sp.
GCTGGCGATCAACACCGACTGCACCCCGCGCTACTGCTACGCCGACCCCTACGAAGGCGGAAAGCAGGCGATTGCCGAGACCTACCGCAACATCAGCGCCGTGGGCGGGCGCCCGCTGGCAGTGACCAATTGCCTCAACTTCGCCAATCCGCAGCGGCCGGAGATCATGGCCCAGTTCGTTGGCTGCCTCGAAGGCATGGGCGATGCCTGCCGCGCGCTCGACTACCCGATCGTGTCGGGCAACGTCTCGCTCTACAACGAATCCAAGGCGATCGGCGGCGGTTCGGCGATCCTGCCGACCCCGGCCATCGGTGGCGTCGGCCTGCTGGAAGATTCCTCGAAGATGGCGACCATCGCCTTCAAGGATGGCGCACAGAAGATCGTCCTGATCGGCGCCGACCCCCGCGCCGTGCCGGAACTCGGCCAGTCCGCGTGGCTGAACGTGTGCCATGGCCGGGAAGACGGCTTGCCGCCCAAGGTCGATCTCGCCGTGGAAAAGCGCAATGCCGACTTTGTCCGGCGGCTGATCGGCGAAGGCCTTGTCACGGCCGTGCATGACGTTTCCGACGGCGGCATCCTCGTTGCCGTTACCGAAATGGCGCTGGCCGGTTCCGTCGGGGCCCGGCTCGAACTGTCGGCGTTCGAGGACCGCGTGGACAGCGAACTGTTCAATCACGCCTGGTCGCTGTTCGCGGAAAATCAGGCCCGTTTCGTGGTCACCGAACGCTATGACCAGCACATGGTCGAAAAGCTGGCCGAAGAGGCAGGCGTCGGCTGCTGCGTCATCGGGTGGACCGGCGGCGAGACTATCGCGCTGTGCCAGGGTGAGGAAACGGTCTATCCGGAAGTTTCCCTCGCCGACCTGCGCGAGGCGAGCGACGGATTCTTCCGCGACTGGATGGAAGACTGATTCCGGCCATCATTGCTGCGGGGCGATGGCCTCCGCAATATGACGGTCCAGGTGGCTTTGGGGGCCTTCAGCCCTTCACCCACTCGTTTTCGGGGATGCCCAGCAACTGGAGGATCGCGGTAAGGTCGCCGCGGTCGATCCAGCCATTGGCGGCTGCGCGGGCCTTGGGCTTGGCGCGATAGGCAATGCCGTAAGTCGCGGCCTCCAGCATCGGGATGTCGTTGGCGCCGTCCCCGGTCGCAAGGCTCACCGTTCCATCGCCCAGTTCGGCCATTTCCTCGAGCAGCACGGCTTTCTTGACACTGCTGTCGGTGACCGGGCCGGCCAGCCCGCCGGTCAGTGCGCCGTTGTCGATCGCGAGCCGGTTGCCCACGACCCGCTCAAAGCCGAGCAGCGAAGCGATCGGGTCGGCGAAATGGTGGAATCCTCCGGTTACCAGCACCGTGCGACACCCCTTGGCCTTGAGTGTTTCGACCAGCACCTTGGCCCCCGGCATCGGTTCGATCCGGGTGTCGAGACATTCGGCAATCGCCCCTTCGGACAGGTCACGCAGCAGCATGACGCGTTCGCGCAGCGCGCTTTCGAAATCCAGTTCGCCCTGCATCGCCCGTTCGGTGATCGCGGCGATCTGATGCTTGATCCCCGCGAAATCGGCCAGTTCGTCGATGCACTCCTGCCCGATCATGGTCGAATCCATGTCCGATACGAAGATCTGCGGCACCATCACCGGGGCGTCGGAAACCAGCATGTCGGACGGACGGAAATGCTCGTCCAGCACCGTGCGGAAGGCCGTTTCGTCGCCCTTGGGTATCGAAATCTGCAGCACCGGGCTGTTCGCATCGTCGAGACTGGCCATCGCCACATGCATGCCTTGCGCCTCCAGTGCGGCAGTCGCCGCATCGAGGCTTGCGGAATAGGTCGTCGGGTCTGCTATCAGGCGGGCGATGAGCAAGGGAATCTCCAGATCATGACGGCCGGCCTGCCGCCGCTGGCGCTCATTGCAGGGACGACCGCCAGCGGCAAGAGCGATTGTGCCGTCCGCCTCGCTGTTGCGCTCGAACGGCAGGGACGGCGCGCGGTGGTGGTCAATGCCGACAGCGCGCAGGTCTATGCCGACCTTGCCGTGCTGAGCGCGCGCCCCGCAGAAGAGGAAATGCAGGGGATCGAACATCGCCTGTTCGGGACGTGGGACGGCGCCACGGCCTGTTCCGCCGCCGACTGGGCCGAGGCCACCAAGGCCGAGATCGCCGCGCTTCATGCCGAAGGCGCAGTGCCGGTCCTCGCCGGGGGCACAGGCCTCTACATGCGCACCCTGCTGGACGGCATTGCCCCGATCCCGGCAATCGATCCGGCCATCCGCGAAGAGGTCCGCGCCCTGCCCGTCGGCGAGGCCTACGCCGCCCTGCAGGCCGAAGACCCGGAACGCGCCGCCGCGCTCAACCCCGGCGATACGACCCGCGTCGCCCGCGCGCTGGAAGTGATCCGTTCGACCGGCAAGCCGCTCGCCGCGTGGCAGGAGGCGCACGAAGGGGGGATCGGCGGCCAAGTCGCGCTTCACCCCCTGATCCTGCTCCCGCCGCGCGAGGAACTCTACGCCCGTTGCGACCTGCGCTTTGCCCGCATGATGGACAGCGGCGCGGTCGAGGAAGTCGAAGCCCTGCTTGCCCGCGGGCTCGATCCGGCCATGCCTGTGATGCGGGCTATCGGTGTGCCGGAAATCGCGGGCTGGATTGGCGGGGAATGGAGCCGGGAAGAAGCCCTGGCGCGCGGACAGCAAGCGACACGAAATTACGCGAAACGGCAATATACATGGTTTCGTCGGCAACCTCCAGTCGAATGGCCGCGCGCGGAAGCGATAAATTTTACCATTTCCGACTATTTTAAAACTTTATTACGTTAATAGCGGTTGACAGGTCATTTCCTGTCTCCTACCCGCTTCCTCGTTCCTTACGAAAATTAGGCCCGACGCAGCGATGCGCCGGGTCGTCTTTTTCCGGGGATCGCAGACGATGGGCGGCCATGCCGCCGCAAGTTGAGGAATTGACGGTGACCCAAGAGCGCAGCGGCGCAAAGATCCTGGTCGAAAGCCTGGTCCGGCAGGGTGTCGAATACGTGTTCGGCTATCCCGGCGGGGCTGTCCTGCCGATCTACGACGAACTGTTCGACGACAAGCGCGTCCGCCATATCCTGGTGCGGCACGAAGCGGGTGCGGCCCACGCGGCGGAAGGCTATGCCCGTTCCACCGGCAAGCCGGGCGTCGTCCTCGTCACGTCTGGCCCCGGTGCGACCAACGCCGTCACCGGCATTGCCGACGCGTTTCTCGATTCCATTCCGATGGTCGTCATCACTGGGCAGGTTGCCACCAACCTGATCGGGTCCGACGCATTCCAGGAAGCGGACACCATCGGCATCACCCGCCATTGCACCAAGCACAATTACCTGGTGCGCGACCCGTCGGAACTGGCCGCGACGATCGACGAGGCCTTCGAAATCGCGACCACCGGCCGGCCCGGCCCGGTCCTGATCGACATCCCGAAGAACGTCCAGGTCGCGACTGCGGCCTACGCCGACGGCAAGCCCCAGCGTCCGCAGCGCTATAACCCGCGCATCGCGGCCGACGCGGACGAGATCGAACGCGCGGTCGAAATGATCGCCGGTGCCAAGGCGCCGATCTTCTACACCGGCGGCGGGGTCATCAATTCCGGCCCGCGCGCGACCGAGCTGCTGCGCCAGTTCCAGGCCATGACCGGTGCGCCTGTCACGTCGACCCTGATGGGCCTCGGCGCGTTCCCGCACGACCATGCCGACTGGCTGGGCATGCTGGGGATGCACGGCACTTACGAATCCAACATGGCGATGAACCGCTGCGACGTCATGGTGAACATCGGCGCGCGTTTCGACGACCGCGTGACCGGGCGTCTCGACGCGTTCTCGCCGGATTCCAAGAAGATCCACATCGATATCGACCGCA
>JAQVEQ010000040.1 GCA_028697875.1 Novosphingobium sp.
CAAATCCCGCAAATCCGCCGAATATGGCCTCATCCATGCTGGCCTCCAAACCAGTAGCCAGCTTGAATCACAAAATCCGGCCGCCGGGAATCCCCTCGATTCATTTACAAGCAGAAAGACTCTAGGGCCACGGCGGCTCTTTCCGATCGTCGCGGCCACGGCAGCGGGTGCGCGCTTTTGCGCAAAAGAAGTGTCAAGTCGCGTTATTTCTCACAAGTATATGAAATAACGCTATAATTTATGCGACACGCCGCTTGACACCGTGTCAATTGTGTCAAGCAATCCGGGGGCTAGTGGTGCACGCCCTCGCCTCGTTGGGGCATCGGGGCGAACAGGCGCAGCAGGACTTGCGTTGCCGCCAGCCAGCCCGCCGCCGCCATCAGCGCAACCGGCAGGCTGTACCAGTCGGCGACCGCGCCGAACGTCCACGCGCCGAGGGCCATGCCCCCGAACGTGATCGCCTGGTAGACGGACAGGCACCGCCCGAGGATCGCGTCGGGCGAGCGGACCTGCATCGCCACGTTGAGCGTCGTCAGCGTCAGGACCCAGCCGATGCCGGCCGCCACCGCGGCAAGCAGCGACAGGGCCATGCTCTGGCTGAGGGCCTGCACCACATCGGCGGCGGCGAAAGTCATGGTGCCGAAGCCGATGACCCGCTCGGTCCCGAACCGGCGCATGGCCTTTCCGGCGAACAGCGCGCAGCCGATCGAACTGATCCCGAACGCCCCCAGCAGGAGCCCGAAGCCGATCTCGTCCCCGCCCAGCCGGTCGCGCACCACGGCGGGGAGAAGCGCCTGGTAGGCGGAAAGCCCGATGCCGACCGTCGCCCCCCGCATCAGCACCCGGCGCACCGGGCCGGACGTCAGGCAGAACTGGAGCCCCGCCTTGATCGACACGAACATCGGCCCGCGCGTGGGCGGCTCGACTTGCGGATGCCAGCGCAGCAAGACCACGATCAGCGCGACGTAGCTCAAGGCGTTGAGCGCGAAAGCCAGGCTGATGTCCCACAGCGAGATCAGCAGTCCGCCCAGCGCCGGACCGACGCTGCGCGCCAGATTGAAGGCGATGGAGTTGAGACTGATCGCCTGCGGCAGGTCTTGCCGCCCGACTTGCGCTCTCACCGAGGCCTGCCAGGCGGGCGCGTTGAGCGCGGTGCCGATCCCGACCAGCAGGGTCAGCAGCAGCAGCAGGAAGGGATTGACCAGCTTCCCGTAAGTGACGAGCGCCAGCACGCCCGACGCGGCCAGCATGGCGAATTGCGCCACCAGCATCACCCGGCGGCGGTCGAAATTGTCGGCAATCGCCCCGGCGACCACGCCGAACAGAAGGATCGGCAGCGTGGTCGACGCCTGGACCATGGCGATCAGCCGGTGCGAATCGGTCAGGTCGGTCATCAGCCAGGCGGCCGCGACCGCCTGGATCATCGAACCGACGTTGGAAAAGAGGTTGGCGATCCAGATCGCGCGGAAGGCGGGGAAGCGGAACGGGCCCAGGGTGGAACCCGGCCCCATCGTTCCTCCGGGTCCCATCGCTCCGCCAGGCCCCGCGCGTTCGGGGGGTCTCGTCTCGTTCACCCCGCTTCGATGAAGCCCCGGACGCGCCCGGTCAACCTCGCAGCATACGTCAGCGCGCCGCCGCGCAAGCGAAAAGCCCGGTCAGCCCGCCCCGCCGCGCGTCACCGGGATCAACGCCCCGCTGATCGCGCGCGCCTCGGCCGACGCGAGGAACGCGATCACGTCGGCGATTGCCTGCGGCTTCACCCAGGCGTCGAAATCGGCATCCGGCATGTCGGCACGGTTGGTGGGGGTATCGATAATGCTCGGCAGGACGGCGTTGACGGTCGCCGCGCTGCCCGACAGTTCGGCCGCCAGCGCCTCCGTCAGGCGATGGACGCCCGCCTTCGACGCCGCATAGGCGCCCATGCCGGTTTCGGCCTTGATTGCCGCGCCGGCCCCGATGTTGACGATCCGCCCCGCCGCGCTGGCCTTGACCGGAGCGAGCGCCGCCTGCGTCATCGTGGCCGAAGTCAGCACGTTCATCGTGAACATCCGCCGCCAGCTGTCGATCGCGCCGCCTTCCAGCGTTTCCCAGGTGAAGCCGCCCGCCACGTTGACCAGCACGTCGATGCCGCCGAGCGTCTCGACGATCTTCGCGACGAGCTCCCGGCAGGCCGCTTCGTCGGTCAGGTCGACGCCCGCGAAATCCAGCCCGCCGGGGTTTTCGTCCGGTGCCGACGGCGCGAAATCGACCCGGACCACCGTATCTCCCAGCTTCCCGAACGTTTCCGCCACGACCCGGCCCAGAGCGCCGAAACCGCCCGTAACCACAACATTGCGCGCCATCGAAATTCCTTCCCCTTCGTTCCTGTCGATTCCGGCGGTCCTAACTTGGCCTGTCACTACAGTCACGCCGTTCTTTCCCGAACGGCCCACGGCGGATTTCCGGCACTGCGAAAAGGGCGCGGCGCGGCTGTGTCCGGGCGAATGCGCATCCGCGGCACAACTGCCTTGAAACCGCCATAGGGAGCCACCAAACTGCCCCGGCGACATGACCGATCATCCCCCTTTGTCCCTTCACCGCGGGCTGTCCCCCAGCGA
The DNA here is from genome assembly GCA_028697875.1 of Novosphingobium sp. Lineage (GTDB taxonomy): Bacteria > Pseudomonadota > Alphaproteobacteria > Sphingomonadales > Sphingomonadaceae > Caenibius. The sequence continues at coordinate 2,598 of JAQVEQ010000040.1, forward strand.
AGCCGCCGCGCGCCTCGCGGCCGACGGGCCGAACGAACTGCCCGGCGGCAAGAGCCGGTCGGTCTTCGGCATCGTTGCAGGCGTGCTGCGCGAGCCCATGCTGCTGCTGCTGCTTGCGGCGGGGCTGATCTATCTCCTGCTCGGCGACCTGCACGACGCCTTGATCCTGATGGCCTTCGCCGGACTGACCATCGTCATCGCCATCGTGCAGGAAGCCCGCACGGAACGGGCCATCGACGCCTTGCGCGATCTCAGCATGCCGCAGGCCACGGTCGTCCGGGACGGGCGGAAAGTGACCATTCCTTCGCGCGAGGTGGTGCGCGGGGACCTGCTGGCCATTGCCGAAGGGGGGCGTATCGCAGCCGACGGCTGGATCGTGGAGACCGACGCGCTGCAAGCGGACGAGGCGATCCTGACCGGCGAATCGGTCCCGGTTTCCAAGATCGCGCTCGACGGGCCGGAACCGGACGAGCCGCCGCTGCCAGGCGGGGACGGCGTGCCCTATGCCTATTCGGGAACGCTCGTGGTGCGCGGCACCGGGCTGATCCGGGTTTCCGCCACCGGGCCGCGCAGCCGTATCGGCGCGATCGGCCAGTCGCTGGCGACACTGGAAAGCGAAACGCCGCGCCTGACCTTGCAGACCCGGCACCTGGTACGCTGGGTCGCGGCGGCGGGCATCGGCGTCAGCGTGCTGGCGGTGGTGCTGTACGGGCTGCTCCGGGGCGGCTGGCTGGACGGGCTGCTTTCCGGCATCGCGCTCGCCATGTCGATGCTGCCGGAAGAACTGCCGGTGGTGCTGACCCTGTTCATGACCATGGGCGCGCTGCGCATGTCGCGCTCCCGCGTTTTGGCCCGGCGCGGCACGACAATCGAGACGCTCGGCGCCGCCACCGTGCTGTGCACCGACAAGACCGGCACGCTGACGCAGAACCGGATGGAGATCGAGGAGCTGCGGCTGCCGGACGGGGCCGGTTTCCGGCCCGGCGATGACGGCGCCGTCTTTCCCGAGGCATTCGTCCGCCTGGCGCGCACCGGGATTCTCGCCTGCCCGGAAGACCCCTTCGACCCAATGGAAAAGGCCTTCCACGAACTTGCCGCGCGCCACCCCGCGGCCCCCTTGCGCGACCACGCGGAGAACGGCTGGGCGCTGCACCACCACTATGCGCTGGACCCCGGCCTCCTCGCCATGTCGCAAGTCTGGGGCAACGGCCGGCAGGAAGACAGGCTGGTCGCGGCCAAGGGCGCGCCCGAAGCGATCGCCGACCTGTGCGGCCTTTCCGCCGCCGAACGGCAGGCGATGGAGGCCACGGTGTCCGGCATGGCGGCGCGGGGGCTGCGCGTGCTGGGCGTGGCCGAGGCCAGCTGGGGCGACGCAACCTTGCCGGAAAGCCAGCGGCATTTCGCCTTCACCTTCGCTGGGCTGGTGGGCCTGGCCGACCCCGTCCGCGACACCGTGCCTGGTGCCGTGGAAGAATTGCAGGCGGCGGGAATCCGGGTGGTCATGATTACCGGCGACTATCCTGTCACTGCCAGCGCCATTGCCGAAAAGGCCGGCATCGCACCCGGCGGCGTCATGTCGGGCGGGGAAATGGCCGCTATCGACGATACGGAACTCGCCCGGCGCATCGGTTCCATCGCGGTCTTTGCCCGGGTCATGCCCGAACAGAAACTGCGGATCGTGCGCGCGCTCAAGGCGGCGGGGGAAGTCGTCGCCATGACCGGCGACGGCGTGAACGACGCTCCCTCGCTCAAGGCCGCCCATATCGGCATCGCCATGGGGAAACGGGGCACGGACGTCGCGCGCGAGGCATCCTCGATCGTGCTGCTGGACGACGATTTCGGCGCGATCGTGACCGCCGTGCGGCTGGGGCGGCGGATCTACGACAACATCCGCAAGGCGACCGGCTTCATCTTCGCGGTCCACTTACCGATCGCGGGGCTGGCCATCGCCCCGCTGCTGACCGGCTGGCCGCTGATCCTCGGCCCGGTCCACATCGCTCTGCTCGAAATGATTATCGACCCGGTCTGCTCGCTCTCGTTCGAAGCCGAACAGGAAGAGGCCGACATCATGCGCCGCAAGCCGCGCGCGCCGGACAGCCCGCTGGTTTCGCGCAGCCTGCTGACCTGGGCCGCCCTGCAGGGTGCCGCGGCCGTGCTCCTGCTGCTGGGCCTTGCCGCCTGGGCAAACCTCTCGGGCCTGGAAGAGCCGGTCGTGCGGGCGACCTGCTTTGCCGGCCTGATCGCGGCCGTCCTGATCCTGGTCATGGCCAACCGCTCCTTCCAGGCCAGGCATCGCAAGGGCCACAATCTGACATTCGCCGTCATTCTCGGCACGGTAGCGGCGATTTTCGCACTGCTGTTCCTTGCCCCGCCGGTCGCGAGCCTGTTCCACTTCGCCGTACTGGAAGGCCCGGGCATCGCAGCCATCGCAGTGATGGCCGTGGCGCTCATCGGCCTGCTCACCGCGATCAAGGGACGCTTCCGCGCCACCTTCACCCGCTGACGCGCGGCGCTCAGTGGCCGTGCAGGTAGATGGTGTAGGACGTGAGCAGGTAGACCGCGAGCAGCGAAAGGCTGATCCAGCCGATCACGCCGAAGAAACGGTTGCCAGGCCGGTACAGCAGCCCGACGATCAGGATCCCGGCCATGATCGACCCAGCAAAGGCCGTAACCGCATGGGCCGGGGACACGGCCGAGAACAGCGACCCCTGGCTATAGGCGAGATCGTCGAGCGCGATGACGAGGATCACGAACAGGTTGCTGCCCAGCAGGTTGCCGATCGCCATGTCGGCGGAACCGAGGCGCAGGGCGGTGATGGTCACGACCAGTTCGGGCAGCGAAGTCGCCCCTGCGACAAACAGCGTGCCGACGAACGTGGTCTTCCACTCCATCGCTTCTGCCACCGCAAGGCCGGCGAAAGGCAGCAAGGCCCCGACCCCGCCCACGATCAGGGCCGCGAGGCCGTAATAGGCAATGGCCCGCCCAAGCGATTCCCCCTCGCCCGGCCCCTCCGGCTCTCCGGCAGTGACGTGCGGCCGCCGGTCGTAGAAGAAGGCCGCGCGCATCGCGACGAAGTAGAGCACCAGGAGGAACGGCGAATAGACGCTGACATGGCCAATCCGGAAATCGAGCCCGTCGTGCGCAACCAGCACCAGCGCCCCGACGAAGCCGATCAGGATCACGCCGAAGCCCGCGGTCAGGATATGGCCCTGGTCGATCCGCCGCCAGACCGGCTCTTCCCGCGACAGCGCGTCCAGTACCACCAGCATGACGAGGTTGAAGATGCAGCTGCCCAGCGCATCGCCCATGGCGATGTTCGGCGCGTCCGCCAGCGCGGAGGCGCTGATTCCGGTATAGAGTTCCGGCAAGGACGTGGCCGTCGCCAGCATGACGAGCCCGGCCCAGCTTTGCGACATCCCCGTCAGCCGGGCGATCCGTTCGCCGTTGCGGGTCAGGATCGGCCCGGCGACACCGATAGTGGCCACGCAAGCCGCGAACTCGAGCCAGGCGAGGACGATGGTCATGCCCCCGACCTATCCGAGTTCGTGCCGGAATTCCAATGGACAAACGCCCCAGGGGTTCAGAGCTACAACAATCCCTATCGCCACGATGCCCAGCACCAGTGCCGCCTGCATAGCGCGCCGGACGGGCATGGCCGTTCCGGCAGCGGCGCCAGCCGCGACGATCAGCGCCGCCGCCCCCCAGAAGACCGGCGCAAGCGGCGCGGCGTTGCCCGCTGCCAGGCGGACGAGGAACGTGACGGCCAGCGCGACCGGAATGCCCCAGACCACGCCGTCCCACCCGGCGCGCAGGCGCGGATGGCGAAAGCCGCGCCGCTCGCGCTTGCCGAGCCAGATCGACGTGCCGGTGGCCACGACAACGCACAGGGCAAGCCCCAGCACGGCATAGGCAAGCTTCACGGCGAGGCCGCCGAAATTGCCGAAGTGCAGCTTGTAGCCAGATGCGACGGCCTGCTGGCCCACGGCCCCGTCGGCGAGGCCCGTCGTCCCGAGGAAACGGCCTTCGGTATCGAAACCGTAGTATTCGCCGAAGATGAGCCGCCGGGGATGATCGGCAATGACCTGGGTATGCTGCCCGGCGGTCAGCGGATCGTGCACGATCACGTAAGTGGGCGTCACGCCGGGAAAACGGCGGGCCATCGTGTGCAAGGACGCCGCCACGTCCGGAACCCCGGCGGGCCGCGCATCCGGTTGCCCTTCCTCGCCGAAAATGGGCGCATAGGCGGCCTCGATATCGCCGCCATGGAACGCCGTCGCCAGCCCCTGCCCGTTGATGGTGGCCAGACCGATCGCCGCGCCGGTCAATGCGACCGCCAGACCGAAGGGCAGGGTCCACACGCCCAGCCGGTTGTGCCAGTCGGCCAGCCCCACCCCGCCCCGGTCGCGCGCGCGCAGTCGGAAGGCGTCGCGGAAGATCCGGGGATGGGCCAGAATGCCGGTCAGGCTGACGGCAATCAGCATCACGCCCAGAATCCCGACCACGGTCAAGCCGATCAGCGAAGGCAGAGTCAGCGTGTAGTGCAGTTCGAGCAGGAACTCCGTCCATGCATCATGTTCGGGCATGGCGATCGCGCCATTCGCGTCCACGTGGACCGCCTGGTTGTCGGTGGTGACAGTCGTGCGCGGCAGGGCCTCGACCGGCAAGTGGACGAAGAGGTGTTCCGTCTGCGGCTTGCCCTTTTCGCTCGCCAGCACGCGGACGACGGCGGCCTGCACCGCTTCGGGCGCGATCCGCGTCATTTCGGGCGCATCGGGCTGCTCGGCCCGCTGCCATTCCTCGGCAAAGACGCTCAACCCGCCGGTCAGGCAGACGAGATAGAGCAGCGCACTGGCGAGCAGGCCGATCGCGGCATGGGCCGAAAGCCCGCGCTGGACCAGCCCCCTGTTCACGATCCCGCTCACCGTCCCGCTCCGCCGAGCAGCAGGACGAGCGCACCGGCAAGGGCCGGCCCGGCCACTATGCCCGCCTGTTTCCGCCTATCGGGCCAGAGCAGCAGGAGGACGAGCAGCACGGCCCAGATCAGCGGCATGGAATAGAGCATCAGCGCGTTGCTGTCCGCCTCGCGCCAGCCGGCGCGGTCGCACAGCAGCCGGACCGCCAGCCCGGCAATCAGGCTGGCGATCAGGGCGGCGGGAACCGCGAGCACGAAAGTGCCCGCACGCCGCCCGAGGCGCAGCGGCTCGTTGCGTTCGGGCAGCATGTGGGCCCGCCGGTTGGAGGCGGATGCCCTGCCGCGCGGCGCGGTCCAGCCCGCATGGGCGAGGCACAGCAAGGCCATGCCGATGGCGCAGAGCGAAACGACCGTCACGCCCCAGGCACCTGCGGCGATCATGCCGCAGGCGAGTGCCGCCACCAGCAAGGCCCAGGCGGCGGCGTTGAATGCAATGGACCGGCGCGCCCGCCCCCAGGAGATGCGCAGCAGGAGGACCCCGCCGAACGCTCCGGTCGCACCGGCCCAAAGCAGCACGGACATCGTCGCGTCCATCGTGCAGCTCAGTAGCTCAGACTAACGGTAACGCTCACATTGCGGGGGGCTGCGTAATAGGCCTGCCCCCATTCGATGCTGCCGAGATAGCGGCTGTCCGTCACGTTGCGGACGTTTACCGCGGCGCGCAGGTGCTCGACGATGTCGACCGCCGCCATCAGGTCGAGCACGGCATAGGCCCCCTGCTTGACCACGACGTCGCCCGTCACTCCGCCATAATACTGCGCGGTGCTGTCGATGTAGCGGATCCGGTTCTGCCAGCGCAGTTGCGCGCCCAGCTTGAGATTGTTGAGCTCGGGCACGGCGTAGGTCGTCGCCAGCTTGAACGACTTGGTCGGGATGAAAGTCCGCGTGGGATTGCCGTCCTGGTCTTCGATGTCGAGACCGGTATAGCCGCCGCTCAGCGTCCAGTTGTCGGTGATCCGCCCGGCCAGTTCGATCTCGAAACCGCGCGATTGCGTATCCACGCCCTTGTAGTAGGTGTTGCCGACAGGCCCCGGATCGCCGACGCCGAACACGCCTGCGGCTTCGGCCAGTCCGTTCTGCTTGGCCTTGAAGATCGAGGCCGTGGCATAGAGCCGCCCGCCGAACCATTCGCTCTTGATCCCGGCCTCGATGCTGGTCCCCTTGGCCGGGTCGAGCTTGCGGTTGCCGGCGTCCACTTCGCTCTGCGGATTGAAGATGTCGGTATAGCTCGCGTAGAGCGAGATATTGGGCGTCACATCGAACACCGCGCCCAGGTAGGGGCTGACCTTGCTGTCCTTGCGCGCCTGGTCGACGCCATAGGAATAACCGCTCGACTTGAGCCAGATCGCCGTTGCGCCTGCCACCAGCTTCAGGTTGTCCGCCAGGTTGAAATGCGCCGCACCGTAGGCCCGGGTCAGCTTGTCGGTATAATCGGCCGCCAGGTATTCACCCGGATAGCTGAATTCGGGCAGTTGGACTTCGCCCCATTCCTTCACGTCGGGATAGAGCGGAAAGTCGTAGGAGAAGTTCTCGTACTCCTTTCCGTCCGAGCGGCCCGTCGAAACACCGAAGGCCAGCTGGTGTTCGCGCCCGAACAGCGTCACCGGACCCGACGCATAGAAATCGCCCAGATACTGGTTGTACGTCGACGGGTAGATGCCGGCGTAACCAGTGATGCCGATGCCGGTCGCCTCGTCCGGATAGCCATAGGCATAGAGCAGCTTGGCCATTTCCTCGAACCGCTTGTAAGTGAAGACGCCCTTGGCCTGCCAGCCATTGGCAAAGCGGTAGGCCAGTTCCGCAAACGCGCTCTGGTCGGTCACATCCCAATAGGTCCAGTCCGCCGACGTCGTCGCCGAGACCGGATAGGGAATCCGCTTTCCACTGGAATAAAGCAACGGCAAGGCGCCCCACAGCACGCCGTCGGCATCGTTTTCCTGCCGCGTATAGCCGAACGTGGCCGTCAGGTCCGGCGTGAGGTCCCACGCCAGCAGCGCACCATAGACGTTGCGATTGACGTGGTTGTAATCGAGATAGCTGTCCCGGTCCTCATGCGCGTAGATCAGCCGCGCGCGGACCGAACCGTCGGCAGTCAGCGGCCCCGAAATGTCGGCCTCGGCCCGCCTCTTGTTCCACGAACCGATCGTTCCTGACAGAGAAGCCTGCAAGGTATCGGTCGGGCGCTTGCGGACGTAATTGATCGTCGCCGAAGGGTTGCCGACGCCGGTCATGATCGCATTGGCGCCGCGCACCGCCTCGACCCGTTCGAACAGCGCCGTGTCGAGATCGCCGAACTGGATCCCCCACAGCAAAGGCATGCCGATGCCATCCACCTGGAAGTTGGTGATGTCGAACCCGCGCGAGTTGTAATAGGTCCGGTCCGTCTCGACCCGTTCGACATTGATCCCGACCACCTGGTCAAGCAGGTCGTTGACATTGGTCAGCGCGAAATCCTCGATCCGGTCGCGTTCGACGACCGTGACCGATTGCGGCGTTTCCCGGAGGGTGAGCGGCAGGCCGGTGGCGGAAGCCGTGTCCTGCTCGGCAATGCCCGTAACGACGATTTCCCTGCGCGAGTTGCTATCGTCGTCCAGGGCTTCGGCTGCCACGGCCGCATGCACCGGCAATGCCCAGCACGCGGTCGAAAGCAGGAAAAGGCGCAGCGGATGCGTCATCTGGAAGGTCCCCCATCTCGTTCGGTTCAGAAGATTGGGGGCACTTATTGCTAATACTATTGCGAGTCAATCGCGTTAATAAGGCAAAGCGGAAGGTACGGTTGCGGGCGATCCGCTCTTCGCCTGCAAAGGCAGGCTGTTTTCCGGGAAAAGCAGCCGCGCGGCCGTATCTCGCGGGCACGGCCGGCGGAACACGCCTGTCAGGCGTTTTGCGGGACCTCGTCGTAGACGTGCTCCGCCGCGCCCGTCATGATGACATATTCGCTGTATATCCCCAGTTCGGCGCGCGTGTCGACATAAGTGAACGACAGTTCACCGTCGTAGAACGTATCCTTGTGGGGAACCTCCAGGCCCAGCCGCACGATCGTCTCCTGCAAGCGGTTCCATTCCTCCCGCGTGCCGATCCGGTAGCCGAGGTGATGCAGCCGCAGGATGCCCGGCTCTTCCGGCACATGGTCGTAATAGAGCGGATGCGCGCCTTCCCCGGCCGCGATCACTTCGATCATGGTCCTGCCGGTCCAGGCATAGGCGGTTTCCATCGCTTCACCCAAGCGGATGCGCTGGAACCGCTTGACCCCATAACGCGCGCCCAGCAGGTCGAGCGCCGGGTCCATTTCCCGCGTGACGTAACCGAACTGGTAGAAGCCGCCGAGCGTCAGGCTTCCGGGGGCCGTCGCGAGGCCAAGCGGCTTGTTCATCCGAACGTTCATCCCTTGCTCTCCTCCGCTGCGGCCCGCAGGGCCCCGGATCAATAGTGCTGGCCGAAACCGCCATTGTTCATCTTGCGGCGACCCTGCCGCGCAGCGTTATCGGCCATGGCCGCACCGTTCGATTTCGAATTCGGGAACCCGGCGGCAGGTCCATCCGCCGCCCGACCTACCGGGTTTCTGGGCCCAAGAAATACGGCCGCATGGACTATGCGGCAATTGTCGCAGCACGGCCCAGCTATAAGCCTCTGCTATAGCTGAGCCGTGCTGGAACCGGAAGCCACGGCGCCGATGTCCTGCGCCGCTCGCGGAGCGCTTGCCCCTAGGGCGTCACGATGTTGAAGCGCCCGGACGGCATGGACAGATAACCGCCCAACCGGGCCAGCGCTCCGGCATCACCGCTGGCCGACATCTCGCCCGCCGCGATCAGGTCCTGCGCGCTGTGCTTTCCTGCCAGAAGCTGGGCAAGCCCGGACCGGGTGATGCGCACCGTGCCGTCGACCGCCGCGCCTTCCGGCAGCGGCTGGTACACCAGCACGTCGTTGGCCAGCGTCACCAGTTGCAGACCGTCCTCGTCCTTGAGGCCCAGCGCCAGCGTCAGCTTCTCGTCGCCCGCCTTGGCCGGGTCGATCCGGTAACTCAGCACTTCGAGAATCTGCGACAGCGACAGGTTCGCGAAGGGATTGCCCAGATTGCCGCCCGCCGAGCCGAAATCGACCGCATTGGCCGCCTTCTCGCCGCGCAGGTCGGCCGCGCCGCTGAGATAGATGTTGCGCCACATGTAGCTTTCCGCCCGCCAGCCCATCTGGTCGTAGACCCCGGCCAGCGCATCGCGCGCGGCCGTGTCGGCCGGATCGGCGAAGACCGCGTTGTTAAGCAGTTCGACCGCCCACTTGAGATCGCCGTCGCTGCGCGCCTTGGCCGCCAGCGCAAGCACGCGATCGGCCCCGCCAAGGGCCTCCACATAATGCTTCGCCTGCGCTTCAGGCTCCATCGGGTCGAGATGCGCCGGGTTGCCGTCGTAGAAGCCCATGTAGCGCTGGTACACGGCCCGCGCGTTGAAGCTGACATTGCCGTAATTGCCGCGCACGCCCCAGCGGTTCGCCAGCGATGGCGGCAGCTTCAGCCGGTTGGAGATTTCCGCCGGGGTCAGCCCTTCGTTTATCATGCGCACCGACTGGTCGTGGATGAACTTGTAGGTATCGCGCTGCAGCGTCAGGAAGTCGTTGCATTCCGCATTGCCCCAGTGCGGCCACTGATGCCCGCTGACGATCTGCTGCATGCTGGAGCCATAGCGGCGCAGCGTTTCGGTCAGGTCGTCGGCCCAGGCCTTGCCGTCGCGCACCGGCGCCCCGCGCGGGGTGAGCAGGTTGTGCAAGCTGGGCGTGGCATTGTCCGCCACCATCAGCGTGCCGCTGGCGGGCATGAAGATGTGCATCGCGGCATTGGCTTCCGCATCCGGCGTCAGCTGGAATTCAAACGTCACCCCGTCGATCACCATCCGCTCCCCGTCTTGGGTAACGATGTGGTTGGGCGGCACGACCTTGCTCGTCCCGAGGATATAGGGCGGAATCACCCGCCCCTTGGACCCGAACGGGACGTTGGTGCCGAAGGTATAGTTGGTGCGCCGTCCCATCGCCGGACCGGCGACGATCTGTTCGGCGAAGGAATAATCGCCGAAACCCTTGGGCGCGATGACCGGGACTTGCCCGGAGGCGGCAAGGGCCGGGTCCAGCGCCCCGGCCGATCCCATGAAGTGGTCGCCGTGGTTGTGGGAATAGATCATGCCCGTCACCGGCCGGTCGCCCAGGTGCTTGCGCACCAGCTTCATCGCCGCCTCGGTAATCTCCGTCGTCCCCAGCGGGTCGATCAGGATATAGCCGGTCTTGCCAGCGATCACTTCCATGTTCGCCATGTCGAGCCCGCGCACCTGCCACACACCGTCCGCAATCTTGAACAGGCCGGTCGAGGCGGAAAGCTGCATGAAACGCCACAGGCTGGGATTGACCGTATCGGGTGCGTCGCCTTTCAGGTCCTTGCCCGCTGTAACGTCGCCCAGCACCCTGCCGTCCACCGTGCGGATCACGGGATCGTCCAGCGTGGCGATAAAGCCGCGCCGCGCGCGTTCGTAATCCGCGCGATCGGCAAAGGGCAGCGTCCCGGCAACTTCCCGGTTGGCCGCGACAGTCGACGGATCGACCTCTTGCGCCAGGACCGGCACCGCCTGCACCGTTGCCATTGCAAGACCACACACACCCAGCAGCCAATGCCGCATTGCCGTTCTCCCGCTCATTCTGTTTCCGGCGCTCGCTCACTGTCGGGCAAGTGCACCACCACCTTGCGGATCGCGCCGTTGAAGCGCGGGTTGTCTGCGTAGTCGTCGGTCACCGGCGATCCGGTATCGTTACCCACATCGAAGGTATCGGGCCCTTCGTCGAAGGCGGCCATGCCTTCGACCCGGCCGCGCGCGACCTCTTTCCCATTCACGCTGACGGTCAGCGTCCCGTGCCGTTCCCGCTCGCCAGCCTGCGGTTTATCGAACACGAAACCGAAGCCGATATGGGCAGGCCCCGGCGGGACCGCCTTGTCGGCAGCGACCCGGTAGCGGTCGCGCGGCTGCTGCGAGGCGGCATGGAGCGCAACCGGCTTTCCGTCCTTGAGATAGAAGCTCCAGCCGCCGAAACGGCCGCCCAGCGCCACCAGCACGCCTTCCCCGCCCCCGGCCGGGATCTCGACATCGGCGTCGATAGTGAAGGAGCGGACCTTGAGCGGCGGAGCGGATTCGTCCGGCACCCGGATGTCAGCCCCCCAGTAGGTATATTCCGTCCGCTCGTCGCGATAGGGATTGATCCGGAAGCGCGCCAGCGTGCGGTCGTCCAGCGGATAGACGTGGTTACGTTCCGCCTCCTGCGCCCACAGGGCCTTCAATTCCCCCAGCTTTTCCGGCCTGATGGCGGCAAGGTTGCGGGCCTGGGCGAAATCGTGATCGAGATCGTAGAGTTCCCACGGCCAGTCGGTGACGTTGGTCTTGGGAACGGTGGCCTGCCACGGCAAACGCTGCGGCGTCGTGCCCGCCCACCAGCCATTGTGATAGATGCCGCGTGTGCCCAGCAGTTCGAAATACTGCGTCCGCCGCCGTCCCTGCGCTTTACCGTCCGCGAAGCTGTAGGCGAAGCTGATCCCGTCCACGGGCTGCTGCGCCACGCCATTGACCGATTCCGGTTCGGGAATGCCCGCCGCATCGAGAATCGTGGGCGCGATGTCGGTAACGTCCACGAACTGGCCGCGCATACCGCCCGGCGCGATATGCCCCGGCCACGACACGACCAACCCGTTGCGCACCCCGCCGAGATGGGAGGCGACCCCCTTCATCCACGGGAATGGCGCATCGAGCGCCCAGGTCCAGCCGACCGGGAAATGGCCCTGGGTGTGCTCGCTACCCAGCACGTCGAGCTGGGGAAGACGCCAGGCGGTATCCTCGTGCCCCCGGTCGACGATCGTGAAACCGGTATTGGTGCTGCCCGCCAGACCGCCCTCGGGGCTGGCACCATTGTCCCCTTCGATGAACAGGACCAGCGTGTCTTCCGACAGGCCCATTCGGTCGATCTCGTCGAGGATGCGGCCGATTTGCGCGTCCTGATAAGCGATCATGCCGGCAAAGACTTCCATCATGCGCGCCGACACCCGCTTGTCGTCGGACGAAAGGCTGTCCCATGCCGGCAGCCCTTCCGGACGCGGAGTCACTTGCGTGCCGGGCGGAATCACTCCGCTTGCCTCCTGTCGCCGCACGGTTTCGGCGCGCAGCACATCCCAGCCTTCGTCGAACCTGCCCTTGAAGCGGTCGATCCAGGCTTTCGGCGCCTGGTGGGGCGAATGGGCGGTACCAGTCGCGAAGTAGAGGAAGAACGGCTTGTCCGGCGCGGACGCCTTCTGCTCGTGAATCCAGTGGATCGCGTCGTCAGCCAGGAACCGGTCGACCACCGAATCCGGCCGCCCCCGGTCGGGCTGCTCGACCCGGCTGGTCCCGCGGAACAGGTTGGGGTGCCACTGGTTGGTCGCCCCGCCGATGAAGCCGTAGAAATATTCGAAGCCGAGCCCGGTGGGCCAGCGATCGAACGGCCCCGCCGCCGTCGCTTCCCACATCGGCACGTTGTGATGCTTGCCGAACATCGCGGTGTTGTAACCGTTCTGCTTCAGGATCTCGGCGACAGTGGCCGCGCTCTTCGGGATCATGGTGGTATAGCCGGGATAGCCGGTCGCCATGTCGGTCACGACGCCACTGCCCACGGCATGCTGGTTGCGCCCGGTAAGGAGCGCCGCGCGAGTGGGCGAACACAGCGCTGTGGTATGGAAGCGGTTGTAGAGGAGACCGCGTTCCGCCAGCCGGTCGAGGTTCGGCGTCGGCACCGGCCCGCCGAACGTACTGGCGACGCCGAAGCCCACATCGTCGGTCATGATGAGGACGACATTGGGCGCGCCTGCCGGAGCCTTCACTCTCTCGGGGAAGGACTGAACGGACGCTGCAACCGTCGGGGCGACTTTCCCGGCAAACGGCGCCTGGGGAATGGGCAGCACAGTGCGCTGGCCGGAAGGGCCACTGCTGCCCTGCGCCCCCATGGCCCCGGTCATGCCAAGCGGCGAAAGCGCCACCCCCACAATCAGCGCCAGCCGCGCGACATTGCCTTTCCGCAATCCCATGCCCATCCTTCCATACCGCCCCGGCGGGAGCGCTCCCGGCCGTCATTTCCGGTCATATTGGTTTACTTGACGGAAGCCCTCCAATGCGGGCAGAAAACCCCTCTGTTTCCCGTTTGTGGCGATGACAGCGGGACAAATAGAAGTCAACATGTGTTTACATTTTGCAAGGCAGGACATTGGCCGACGAAAAGACCACGAAAATCACTGTCCCCCGATCGCAAAAGGCTCTGAAAACGCGGGATAGTATCCTGACCAATGCCCGCATCGCCTTCACGTCGGTCGGCTATGCCCGGGCGGGTTTGCGCGAAATCGCGGGCAATGTCGGCGTCAATCCAGCGCTGATCCTGCGCTATTTCGGTTCCAAGGAGGAACTCTTCCGCTCGGCGCTGGAAACGGTGGTCAATGTCCACCGGATGATCGATTGCGAGCGCGACAGGTTCGGCGCCCATATGGCCGACCTGCTCAACGTCAGCGCTGCCGATGCCTTGCCGATGATGCTGCTGTCGCTATCGGAACCGGCGGCGCGGGAAGTGTCGCAATCGGCCCTGCAGGAACGGATCGTCGATCCGCTGGCCGCATGGCTCGGACCGCCCGATGCCGAGGCACGGGCGACCGAGATCGTCATGCTGTCGATGGGTTATGTGCTGTACAGCCGGATGCTCCGGCTGCGCGCATCCGGCGACAAGGCCATCGACCAATGGCTGGCCGAGGCCCTGCAACAGATCGCCGATCGGCAATAGGCCGCCTAAGCCTGCGGGCCCGGGCCATTCGCGGCAGGAGCCCCGGCCAGACGAACGGTCAACCGACCGCGGGCACGCCCAGGGCGATGGGGCAATACTGTTCCGTCGTGGGGTCGATGACCTGCGTGACTTCCGTGATGCGATTCACGGGAAAGCCCGAAATCTTCGCATGTTCGCGGATCACGTCCTCGCTTTCGGCGAGGTAGATGCAGAACGTCTTGTCCGCCGTGACGTAGGAATGTTCCCATTGGATGCCCCGGAGCTGGGCCAGGGCGCCATTCGATGTATGCGCCGCCTCGCCAAGCTGGCCAGGCGACATTTCGCCAATGCCGGAAATTTCCCGTTCGATCACAAATCGCTTGAGCATGTATGTCTTCTTTCTCGTTTGAATGGCGCAACCTTCCTCTCCGCGCCGCTTGATGGCGAGATGGCAAATATGACATAGAGAGAGGGTATTTACGCCAGATCGCAGGTTGAACGCGCCGATGAGGAAGACCTCCATTGCCGTATTGTTCCTCAACGGGGGCATTGCATCGACCGCAGTGCAACCGCTCGAGATATTCAACTGCACCGGCCGCCTGTGGAACCTGCTG
>JAQVEQ010000240.1 GCA_028697875.1 Novosphingobium sp.
TGAAGCGGTGTCCGGCTTTTTCTCTTTCAAAGCTTTCCTGGCTTCACTTTTCGCCTGCTTCACCGCTCTCTTGATTTTTGGAGCCTGGGGGAAGGTTCGAGAAGGTAAGGCCGTGTGGGGAAGGCGCTATGAGACGATCTCAAGCAGAGTAAGAGACCCCGGCGGCTTTTGGCTTAGCGTCGGCTTCAATATCGCGGGCGCACTAGCGTTCGGCGCGGCTGCGCTTGCGGTTCTGTTTAGCTAGACGGAGTAGGGATCAGGTCGCGCCTAGTACTGCGAACCTACGTCCGCCCCCCTCGACTTTTCGGCCATTCAGGCGGCTTTTTGGCACGCCAGGAGCGGACAGTCTTCAGCGTGGAACTTGCCCATGCAGCCTAATGCTTGCTTGCCAAGGGCCGGATCAATATGAACGCCGGGTAAACCTCCGCATGCCGCACGTTCGCGAGGTATTATCGGTTTGGCACATAAATATTACACTTGACTGAGTTTGTAATATTTTTAGCCTGCGCCTGTCGGACATGAGAGTTACTTTTTGGGAGGGGCAAGCAACGCCGGGCCTTCTGCGGTCTGATACGGGGATATCGAAGGATCAGGTGCCAACCTGCAAGGCGCCGATGCTGTTCCCCGGATCGACGTGACGAAGGCGCGGCGCCCGGATCAGTGAGATACTGAGCCCTGCGAGGTCGCAAAAAAGGGATTTGTCGCAGCCATAACGGCGCGGCAAATCCCGTCTCGCAGTTCAGTCAGCGTCAGGATCAGAACAGGCGTTCGGCGCCTGTCCTTGCGTGGTGCCCGGCCGGCGGGAGCATGCATGCAAGATTTGCAACCAGTGCTTCGGTTTTAACAATTGCGTCATAATGCTGCATCGCACAAAAGGGTGGGGCCTTTCAGGCATCCTCTCCCAAACTTTTCAAGCCCGGCCGGAAACAGCCGGGCTTTTCTTTTGCCCTCTTGCGGCGGCCCAGTCCGAAATCAGGCCTGTTTGCGAAGTCTTACCAGGGCTTGGTCGAGGCTCGAGAGGAAGCGGGAGCGGTCGGTCTTGCTGAAAGGGGGGCGGCCCGCCCACGGCATCAATGCCGGCGCGCAGATCGGCCATGATCGCCCGCGTGGCGATGGCGCCGCCGATCGAGGCTTCGGTAAAGGGCCTGCCGTTGGGGGCGATGACGGTGCCGCCCAGTTTCAGGCAGCGGTCGGCCAGCAGGATGTCCGCCGTGATCACGATGGTGCCGCGTGCCGTGTGTTCGACGATCCAGTCGTCCGCCGCGTCGAAGGCATCGCTCACGATCTTGCGGGAGATCAGCGAATCGCGCGGAATGCGGATCGGGCTGTTGCTGACGACGACGACGGGCACCTTGTAGCGGGCGGCAACGCGGTAGGTTTCGTCTTTTACGGGGCAGGCGTCGGCATCGATCAGGATCTGGATCATGCCAGCCCCATAGCGGCACGGCGGGCAAATGACGAACCGGCAGAGATTGCCCGATCCGCCGCAGGCCTGCTGACGCGCCCGATCCTTGGCGCTATGGGGCATGCCATGACCACATTTCACCGCGAATTGGACGAGCCCTTGCAGGTCGCCGCCCTCTACCGTTTCACGCGCTTCGAGGATTGCGCCAGCCTGCGCGCGCCGCTGGAGCGCCTTTGCCGCGAACAGGGCATTCGCGGCACGCTGCTGCTCGCCTCTGAAGGCATCAACGGCACGATCGCCGGAACCGCCGAGGGAATCGCGCGGGTGCTGGAACACATTCGCACGCTTCCCGATTGCGCGGACCTCGACGTCAAGCTGTCGAGCGCCTCGGCCATGCCGTTCCACCGCATGAAAGTGCGCCTCAAGCGCGAGATCGTGACCATGGGCGAGCCGGACATCGATCCCCGCACGACGGTCGGCACTTACGTGGAGGCGCAGGACTGGAACGCGCTGATTTCCGATCCAGACACGATCCTGATCGATACGCGCAACGATTACGAAGTGGCCGTGGGCACTTTCGAAGGCGCGATCGACCCGGAAACGGCCAGCTTCCGCGACTTTCCCGAATGGTTCCGCCGCGAGCGCGAACGCCTGCTGGATGCGGGCCGGCTTGCGGGCGGCAAGCCGCCGAAAGTGGCGATGTTCTGCACCGGGGGCATTCGCTGCGAAAAGTCGACGGCTTTCCTCAAGCAGGAGGGGATCGAGGACGTCTACCACCTCAAGGGCGGCATCCTGAAGTATCTGGAGACCGTGCCCGAGGAAGAGAGCCTGTGGCGCGGCGAGTGTTTCGTGTTCGACCAGCGGGTGACGATCGGCCACGGTCTCGTCGAGGGTTCCTACGCGCTGTGCCACGCCTGCCGCTTGCCGGTGAGCGAGGAGGACCGCGCTTCGCCGCTCTACGAGGAAGGCGTGAGCTGCCCCGCGTGCCATTCGCAGCGGACCGACGAGCAGCGCGCTTCCTACCGCGAACGCCAGCGGCAGGAAGACCTCGCCGCCGCGCGGGGCCGTGCGCATGTCGGGGCCGTGCAGGCCGATGACCGCGCTGCCTGATCCGGTCCTCTACAGCTTTCGCCGCTGCCCTTACGCGATGCGCGCAAGGCTGGCGCTCGCGGTCAGCGGCACGCGCTGCGAACTGCGCGAGGTCAAGCTCTCGGCCAAGCCCGAGGCGATGCTGGCTGCCTCGCCCAAGGGGACCGTGCCGGTGCTGGTCCTGCCCGATGGCGCGGTGATCGACGAGAGCATCGACATCATGCGCCATGCCCTTGCAGGCTGCGACCCCGAAGGCTGGCTGGCGCGCGACGATGCGGCGCTGATCGCCCGGAACGACGGCCCCTTCAAGCACGATCTGGACCGCTACAAGTACCCCGAACGCCATGGCTCCGACGCAGAGGCGCATCGCGAGAAGGGGCTGGCGTTCCTGCGCGATCTGGATGCCCGGCTGGCCGATGCGGGCCAGCTTTGTGGGCCGGAGCGGGGCCTTGCGGACATGGCGATCATGCCCTTCGTACGGCAGTTCGCGGCGGTGGACCGGGACTGGTTCGATGCGCAGCCACTGCCCCACCTTCAGGCCTGGCTTGCGGGGCACCTTGTCTCGGACCTGTTTGGCGCGATCATGATGCGTCTGCTGCCGTGGCAGCTTGGCGATCCGCCAGTTGCTTTCGCGCTGTCGCTCGGTGTGCCGGGCCAGTGAGGCGGAATTGGGCTTTGAGCGCTACCCATCCCGGCTCGCTCCGGGTGACGATGGGTTCGTGCGCCGAACTTCAATTCCATGTGCCCAGAGCGTGATTGCTTTACCTTGAGTCGTCATTGCGAGGCCCGCAGGGCCGCGGCAATCCAGGGCGGCGCCACAAGACTCTGGATTGCCGCGGCCCTGCGGGCCTCGCAATGACGAATGTTTGTTGCTTCCTTTGAAGGGCCGTCAACGTGTTTGGGCCTTCGTGCGTGTCGGTCCGTTGCACCCGCGATAGCGCTTCGGGCTTGCGCAGCGCCTCCGCCGGCGCCAATCAGCCGCGATGCGCATTGCTCTTTACGAACCTGAAATTGCCGGAAACGTCGGCGCCGTGCTGCGGCTCGGGGCCTGCATGGGCGCGGCGGTGGACCTGATCGAGCCGATGGGCTTCGCGTGGGACGACAAGCGCGTGCGGCGGGCGGCCATGGACTATATCGATCACGTGGCCTTCGCCCGGCACGATGGTTTCGATGCCTTCAAGGCCACTGTCGGGTCCAGCCGGCTGGTGCTGTTCACCACGAAAGCCAGCCAATCGGCCTACGATTTCGACTTCAGGGCCGACGATATCCTGCTGTTCGGAAAGGAAAGCGCGGGCGTGCCGGCGGACGTGGCCGAGGCCTGCGATGCG
>JAQVEQ010000241.1 GCA_028697875.1 Novosphingobium sp.
ATGGAGTTCGCGCAGTATCCCGTATCCTTCGAAGTGCTGCCCTTCGGCCAGGGCAGGCGCGGGCGGCAGGCCCGCCTCCCCGCCGATCAGGTCCTCGATCCCGCCGTCGGGCAGGCTTTCCACCCGCACGAGCTGGACGGTGAGATTATCGCTGCTGCCCGCTTCGAGCGCGGCCCCGGCGATCGCCCCGGCCGCGGCGTCCAGCGTTTGTGCCTGCTCGACGATCCGCGCGATCGTGCGCGCCGGGAGATGTTCGTAAATCCCGTCGGTCGAAAGCATGAACAGGTCGCCCACAGAAAGCGGGATCCGGTCGTAGTCGATCTCGACACTGCGGTTCACACCCATGGCCCGGCCGAGGTAACTTTCGCCGCCGCCGAGATGGACGCGATGCGCCTCGGTCAGCGGTTCGACCGAGCGGCCGGAAATCCGGGCGATCTGCGCATCGCCGATATGGAACAGGTGCGCGCTGCGCGATTTCAGCACGAGCGCGGAGAACGTGCAGATCAGCCCGTTCTCGCGCTGGGATTCCGATTCGGGGACGCCGTGGGCGCGGCGGTTCTGCGCATGCATCCAGCTGTTGGTGGCGGCGATCACGCGCTCGCCGGAATGGCGCACCGACCAGGCGGGCGACGTGCAGTAGTAGTCGGTGAGGAAAGTCTTCACTGCCGTTTCGGCAGCGGCCGCGCCAAACGCGCTGGTGCTGATCCCGTCGGCGATGCACAGGGCGATCCCCTTCGCCGCCAGGTCGGCCCCCTCCGGCTGGAGCGCGCCGTGGAAATCCTGGTTTTCGGGCTTGGCGCCCGCGCTCGAATACTGGCCGAGCGAAATGGCGAGCCGGCTCTTCATCGCCGCAGAGGATGCGGGAGGGGGCGCGTCCGTCAAGCCGCCTCCTCCCGCAAACGTCATCAGGCCGCCACCTTCCGCTTGGCGGAGGTCCTGACGTGCGTGGAATAGAGCATCAGCCCGGTAAAGGTGATGCCGCCGACCATGTTGCCCAGAACTGTCGGGATCTCGTTCCACCAGAAGTAGTCGCCGATAGTGAACTCGCCGCCCATCATCAGCGCCGTCGGGAACAGGAACATGTTCACGATCGAGTGTTCGAAGACCATGTAGAAGAACAGCATGATCGGCATCCACATGGCGACGACCTTGCCTGTCACGCTGGTCGAAACCTGCGCACCGACGACGCCGGTGGACACCATCCAGTTGCACAGCATGCCGCGCACGAAGATCGTCAGCCACCCGGCCGCGCCGTACTGTTCGTAGCCCAGCGTCCGCGCGACCCCGACCCCGGCCAGCTTGGCGCCCACTTCGCTTGGCTCGGTCGAAAAGCCATACGTGAAGTAGATCGCCATCATCACCGCCGTGGTCAGCGCACCCGCGAAATTGCCGATGAAGACGAGGCCCCAATTGCGTCCGACACCGGCCCAGGTGCAGCCGGGCCGCTTGTCCCACACCGCCAGCGGGGCGAGCACGAAGACGCCGGTCAGCAGATCGTAGCCCAGCAGGTAGAGCAGGCAGAAGCCGACCGGGAACAGCACGGCGCCGGCCAGCGGCTCGCCCGTCTGGACGTTGATGGTAACGGCGAAGGCCGCCGCCAAAGCCAGCGTGGCGCCCGCCATGTAGGCGCGGATCAGCGTGTCCTTGGTCGACATGAGGATCTTGGATTCCCCGGCATCGACCAGCTTGGTCACGAACTCACTAGGTGCAAGATACGACATCAGGTGCCCCCTTTCGTCAGAAGCTGTATTCGGCCTGGAGCCAGAACTTTTCGGTGTCGGTGCCGTAGCTGCCGGCATCGTAGTTGGCGTACTTGGCGAGAATCCCGACCGGGCCGAGCTTGAAGCCAAGCGAAGCGTCCCACTCGCTGCCGTAGTCGAGGCCGCCCTTGTCGCTGTTGAACTCGTGATAGGTCACGCTGGCCTTGAGGCCGGGGATGACCTTCACCGACGGGAAGGAGTAGGCGATCCCGCCGTAGATATCCTCGAGCCCGCCGCCCGGCGTGTTGAGGAACACGTCGGCCCAGCCGTTGAACTTGTGCAGCGTGGCCATCGGGGTCGCGAGACCCACGCCATTGTCGCTGCCGAGCAGTTCATAGCCGCCGGTCAGCGTGAATCCCTTCGCGGAAAGATTGCCTTCCAGCGCGAGGTAATCGGCATTGTAATCCTTGGCCGAGGTCTTCCAGTCGGACTGGTTGGCGTAGCTCGCCTTGAGCCCCAGCTTGACCTTGGGCGCGAGTTCGAACGACGTCGTGGCAAGCACGCCGTAAGTCTGGCTCGAACTGGCGGCGACGAGCGGGTCGTCGTAGTCGATGAGGTAGGCGAAGCCCTTGAGAGCGACCGGCCCGGCCTTCACGCCCGCGCCGAGGAAGATGAAATCGCCGTCGTAGGCCTGGCGCGGACCGGCATCGATGCCGAAGATCGTCCGCTGGCTGATGGCGTAAGTCCCATCGAGCGTGACCGGCCCCAGCTTGGCAATGCCGCGCACGGCATCGAACGTCTGCTCGTTCTGGCGCCAGCCGACCGAGCCGACCCAGCGCTGGTCGTCGAGGTTGATCCGCTGGCGGCCGAGCGTCACGCTGTTGCCGCCCTTGGACCAGGCGATCTGCGCGCGGTTGAGTTCGATGTTGTCGGGATCGGCGACGACGGAATAGCCGGGACGGTCCTGGCCTTCGTTGGGCACGGTGAAGGGGAACGCATCGTAGTGGTCGAGGAGGGAGCCGGTGCCCTCGCCTTCGATCAGGATCGAGAAATCCGACGCCTTCAGTTCGAAGCCGCCCCTGAGGCGCAAGGTCAGCGCATCGGCGTCCTTCGCCGGCTGGTCGACGCTCTCGTAACGCAAGCGCAAATCGACGATCGGGTCCAGCGTGACCCCATCCCCGATCTCCGTCGGCCCGCCATAACTCTGGGCGAGCGCAGGGGTTGCGGCGCTCGCCATCAATATGGCGGCGACGCCCGAAACGACAGTCCTCATAATTTCAAAGCCTCCCTAGAATTTGCGACCCTCGGGCGGGCTCTCCCTCGATGTCACGGCATCAGGCGGCCTTTGCCTCCGGTCCGTGATCGTATTCGGCCAGGAAGTGCAGCACCTCCTGGCGGTATTGGTAGAATTTCGGGTGATCGAGCAGCGCCTTGCGATCGCGCGGGCGCGGCAGGTCGACATCCAGGATCTTGCCGATCGTGGCGTTGGGCCCGTTGGTCATCATCACCACGCGGTCGGCCAGCAGGATCGCCTCGTCGACATCGTGCGTAACCATGATCGCCGTCACATTGGTGCGGTTCCAGGTTTCGACCAGCACGTCCTGCAAGTCCCAGCGGGTCAGGCTGTCGAGCATGCCGAACGGCTCGTCGAGCAGCAGCAGGCGCGGGCTGAGAGCGAAAGCACGGGCGATGCCGACGCGCTGGCGCATGCCGTTGGACATTTCGGCGGCCAGCTTTTCCTTGGCATCGCCCAGTCCCACACGGTCGAGATAATAGTCGACGATATCGCGGCGTTCGGCCTTGGAAGTGTGCGGGTAGACCCGCTCCACGCCCAGCGCGACGTTCTCCCGCGCGGTCAGCCACGGCATCAGGCTCGGCGCCTGGAACACCACCGCCTTGTCGGGACCGGCGATGTCGATCTCGCGGTTGTCGAGCACGATGCCGCCGCCGCTGATCGCGTTGAGCCCCGCGGCCATGGTCAGGACCGTCGACTTGCCACAGCCCGAATGGACGATCAGCGAGACGAATTCGCCCCTGTTCATCAGCAGGTTGAAGTCTTCCACCACCGTCAGCGGCCCCTTGGGCGTGGGATAGACCTTCTTCA
>JAQVEQ010000041.1 GCA_028697875.1 Novosphingobium sp.
CCCGCGATCTTGAGCGCGGTGCACATCTTGTCGCTCATCGAACCGAAGTCGCGCAGCATGTCCAGCGTGATCGGCTTCTCGGAGAACTTACGAATCGAGATCGCCGTGCCGCGCAGGCTGAGCGGCGGGACGATCACGTTGACGCGGCTGCCGTCCTTCAGGCGGGCGTCGGCCAGCGGCGTGGTCTGGTCGACGCGGCGGCCGACCTGGTTCACGATGCGCTGGGCGATCTGGAACAGGTGGGATTCGTCGCGGAACTTGATCGTGGCGAGCTGGAGCTTGCCCTTCTTTTCGATGTAGGTCTGGTTGGGGCCGTTGACCATGATGTCGGTCACGTCCGGGTCGGTCAGCAGTTCCTCGAGCGGACCGAAGCCGAGCAGCTCGTCGACCAGCACCTTTTCCAGCGCGAACTGTTCGCGGCGGTTGAGAGTGATCTTCAGCTCGGCCAGCACTTCGAGGATGATCGGCCGGAATTCTTCCGACAGCTCTTCCTTGGTCAGAGTCGCCGCCGCTTCGGGATCGACGCGTTCGAGCAGGCGCGGAAGCACCTGTTCCTTGATCTTGTGGACGCTGGCTTCGAATCCTTCGACGGCCGCTTCGCCCGACACCACGTTGTTGGCGCGTTCGGCCAGACGGCTCATCGCGTCGGCCTTCGTATGGTGGGCGGCTTCGGGCATTCCGGCCGGAATCCCGTTGGACGGGCCGCCACCGGGCAGGGGCGGGAACTGGTCGCCGCCCGGCGGGGGGGCGCGGCGATCGTCGGACACGGGGGCGCCACCGCCCTTCATCGGACGCGCAACGCCGAATGTCGGCCTCGCTCCCGGGCCCATGCCTCCAACGCCCGTTCTGCGTCCGAATGCGCTCATTCCTTACCCCCGTACAACGCGGATTGGACCGGCCGGAGCCGGTGCTGTTTGCCCGTTGTTAATTATAAAGTTTTGAGAACTTCCTAACGCGACCGGCAACGCAGGCGATTTGCCGCAATTCCGGGCCGGGCTTTCCGCTCCCCCGGCGACGAACGAATTTTGCACTGCAACACGCGCAAGTGGCTGGCGAAGCAAGGGCTCCGCGCCTAAAGGGAGCGCGATTTCGGCAGGAGTGATGCATTGCACAAAGGAGAACGGGCCGGCCTGATCTATGGAGGGCTCGGCTTTGCGATGTTCCCGATCGGCGATGCCATGGTGAAGACCATGGCGGGCCAATGGGCGCCCACCGCCATCGCCGAAATGCGCTACGTTATCGCGGCCCTGGGGCTCGGCGCGATCCTTGCCATTCGCGAAGGGCGGCAGGGCTTCCGCTTCCCGCGGCCCGGTATCCAGTTGATGCGCGGCCTGGGGGTCGGTTGCGCCGCCCCGGCGTTCTTCGGCGCGCTGATGCTGATGCCGATGGCGGAAGCGACCGCGATCACCTTTACCCAGCCGATGCTGACCGGGCTGCTGGCTGCCCTCTTGCTGAAGGAGCCGGCGCGGCGCGAAACCTGGGTCGCCACGCTGATGGCCTTTGCCGGGGTGCTGGTCATCCTGCGGCCAAGCTTCGCGGAGGCGGGCTGGGCGGCGCTGTTGCCGCTCTCGACCGCCTTCGGGATGAGCCTGACCATGATCGGCAACCGTATTTCCGCCCATCTCGCCAGTCCGCTCGCCATGCAGCTGGCGATTACCGTGGTCGCGAGCATCGTGATTGCCGTGTTCGCGGTGCTCGGCCATGCCAGCGGGATCGCGGCGCTCCACATCGGCATGCCGCCGGCGATCGTGCTGGCGAAATGCCTGTTCGTCGCCGCGGTGCTGACCACGGGGCACTGGCTGGTCTTCCTGGGCACGACCCGCGCGGGCGCGGGGACGGTTGCGCCCATGACCTATATGCAATTGCTCGGCGCTACCGCCATGGGCTGGATCGTGTTCGGCGACCGGCCGGACGCCGTCGCCCTGCTGGGCGCGGCGATGATCGTCGCGGCCGGCCTCTACATGTGGTGGAAAGGCCGCGTCAGGGAAGCGGCGGAACTGCCCTGAGCGCGTTACCGTAATTTTCGTAGCGGGTGCTTGTCGGGCACGCAGTCGGATAGGTTAACAGTTTTTTCGGCCGCGCCGGGGCCTACGACGTGGAGATAGTACGAAAGTCCATCGTACCCCGCTGGGATTGTCGCTAACGGGGCGAGCACATCTAGCGGCACGGTTGTGATTTTCATGTCGCTGACAAGGTAGGAACGGCCATGTCGTTCGATTTCGTTTCGCAGATGGTCGGTCAGGCGTTCGGGATCGAGCAATGTCGTGCGGTGGTCCCAGCGGACGAAATCAAGCATGCAATGTTGCTCGATCTGCTCAAAGCGCATGCCCGATTGCGCGGCGAGGCCGGAAACCCGCCAGTCGGGGAAAATCATCCAGTGCTTGTCTTCCAATCCCTGCCGCCGAATTTCGGCAATGGCGAGATGGGCCGTGTCAAATGGCTTGGTGAAGGCGATTGTCGCTGTGGCAATGCCCGAGATGGCCGCTACCGCCAGCCACAGGCGAAAGGCGGCACTGGGGGCGAGCCCCTTTTCACGTGCGTGCCAAGTCAGCAGGATCAGCAATAGCGCGATCAGCATCAGGTGACGCAGGCCAAGCGGATAGACTGCCACGCTGAAGGCGAGGGTCAGGCCGATGAACCCGAACAGCATCAGGCGATGAAAAGGCTCGCCGCGCATGTCCACCCAGCAGAGGGCGAGAAAGCCGATCCACGCAACACCTGCGATCGGTTGAACAGGGCTGTTCCATTGCGGTGCGACACCGCCCTGAAACGGGATCAGGAGGCCGCTCATTTGCTGTAGCCACAGGGCCGATCCAGCCACGATGCCGCGCGGCACGAGGGCTGATACCGTGTCCGGCGCTGGCCACACCGACCACACGGCGAGAGCACTCGAAACGAGCCACACGGCAACACCGGGCCACCACAAGGCCTTTTCGCGCGACTTGAGCAGCAGGAAAATGCCGGAGATCGCACCAAACAGGAAATCGCATAGGGGCAACAGAGCGATCGCCAGCCAGACCCAGCGCTTGCGCCACACGGCCATGGCGAACAGCAGCAGCATCGTGCCCAGCGTTGTGCTGCGCGAGATAGTGAGGAAATCGAACAGTACGAATTCGCTCAGCGCGATCAGCAGCCGTTCCATGCGGGTGAAAGGGCCGGCGAAAAGGATCAGGCATTGGGCGGGAATGGCCAGCAGCAATGCGGCAAGCCAGAGCGTGTCGAGCGGCTCGACAACATGGGCAAGGCCGCGCAGGAGCATGTACCACAGCGGCGGATGCCCCTCGTAATGGAGCCAGTCGAGCAGTGTGGCGAATTTGGGCGCTTGGACGGCAAGTTGCACGGCTTGGTATTCGTCCGGCCAAGGCCAGTGGCCAAGGATCAGCGCAGTCTGCAGGAAAAGGATGAGGGCGCAGGCGGTCCACCATGCCACGGCGCGCGCGAGCAGGCGGTCGCCCGCGCGAAATGTGGCGTTGACCTCATCTAGAATGCGCGCAGTTAATATTGGCGCCTCCTGCTCGCGCTGTGCTCCGTCACATTCTTCTCGTCATTCCTCGGTGAAATGGCCAAACATTGCCCCCTATCGTGCCGGCTCTGGGCATGATCCATCGAGGATGACGGCTGCGAAGCTATCCCATTCCCGGCCGTCATCGTGAACCGGTGCGGCGGCGGCCATCGCTTCGGTGCGGTCGCGTGTGACCGTGGCTGCCAGCAGCTCGGCAAGGGCGTCCGTGTCGCATGCGGGGAATAGCCAGCCATTCCGGCCGTTGTCGATGTGTTCGGAAAACCCCGGCAGGTCGCTGGCGATGAGCGGCCGGCGATAATGGCGGGCGAGTGCGAGCACTCCGGACCCGGTCACGGTGCGGTAAGGCGCGAGCACGGCATCGGATCGCGCGAAGAGCTCCGCCGTGGTTTCGTCGGAGACATAGTAGGGCAGGAATTCGACCTGTTCGGCTATGCCGCCATCCTCCGCGAGCTTCCTCAAGCTGGCAAGATCCTGCCACGCTTCTCCCGCGACGGTAAGGCGGATGTCGCGCCGCCCCGATTTGGCCAAGGCTTCAATGGCGATGTCTACGCCCTTGTATGGCCTCACCAGGCCGAAACAGAGCAGCTCCAGCGCATATTCGCGCGCCATCGTGCCGTTCGCTTCGGGGTAGTCGGAATAAGGCGGATGGGGGCAGATATCGATCGGTCGTGCTCCGACGACGGTCTGGAGGCGTTTTGCAAGCGCATCGCCATGGGTGACGTAACGGTCCGCCTGACGCAGTTGCCAATCGCTCAAGGCAGACTTCCAGCGTGCGCCATCGTGATCGCTGACATTGTGCACGACCATCGTGACTGGAATGCCGAGCTGGCGCAGTTTGCGGGCAATGAAGCCGAGTGCGGGGGCAACGAAGAACGTCCAGGCCGGGATCACGACGAGCGCGGGGTGCCGGGCGGCAATGCGCCGCACCGCATGGCGCCAGGTCACCGGGTTGATGCTGTCGATCGCGTAATGGACGGGAATATCCGATGGGACGGTGGCGTTTGGGTCCCGGTCATCGGTGCCCGGGTAGAGGAGCCTGGGATAAAGCCTCGAAAAGCTTTCGACATGGATCCGGACGTCCTGCCGGCGTGCGAAGGCATTGGCCAATGCCGTGCTGTGCCGCGCAATGCCGCCGCGAAACGGGGCGACGGGAGCAATGAGGACAATCGCATTGCTCAAGAGGCTGTGCTCATGAGGCGGGAAATATGTGGTCGCAGCTCGCATTGAGTTTGGACCTCTCCGGCTTCGTTTGCTTGTAGCGTTTTTGGCGAGCTTGTGGGGCTTGAGCAAGATGATGGGCCTTAGGCTTGAGCCTCGATCCAAAGGCGTGCGCCCAGATATTTCCCAATTACCGGAAGATTGGAGAGAGGGTGAAGAAATTTCAAGAAGTTATAGTGTGGAATGACCTCCACCTTGATTGCGTCGCGCGCAAAACCGGCTTCTTCCAGCAGGTGCGCGGTCTGAGGACCGTTGCGTACTGCAATATGCTCAGGAAATTGCGGGATGATTCCCACCTGTTTTGCCCGTTCGACGATGAAGTCTAGATTGGGTGTGTGCAGGTATAGTTTCCCGCCTGGGCGGATTGATGTCCGGATCGACGAATAGATTTCGATTGCCAAAGTATTATCAATGTGTTCCGAAAAATCCAGAGTTGCAGCGACATCGAACACTTGCGAATTCTGGATGCAGTATTCTCGGATATCACGGCAGTGGAAACGGTAGTTGCGGCGGCCGGTCCGTTCTGCCCATTCATTTGCTGCATCAATGAAATCCTGGGAAAAGTCGATTCCATCATAGGAGCCGAAGTGATCCCCTATCGCCTGGAGCAACATTCCATTGCCGCAGGCAAAATCAGCCACGCGTGTGGTCTTGGTCAATTCCATGCGTTTCACCAGGTTCTGCACCCGGTTCAGCGGTTTGGCGTTATAGCGTTTCACATAGTCGCCGCTGTGCAGCGCAAGGTTGTGATTTAGTACATGGCTGGCTTTTTGAGTCATCATGTCTCAGATATCCATTGAGTCGCCGGAACTGACGCTGGGTGGGCCTTTGCGTTGTCCACGCTGACCTATTCGCGAGAGAAAGGCGACGATGGCGCACCCGGCAAGGCAGAGCAAACGATCGATCCCAACGGCGAGGAAGGCCGTTTCGGGTGGATAGGCGCTTGTAGTCGCTGCCAAAGCAGCGAGCGTTTCACTTACTCCAAGACCTGCGGGTGCGATCGATGAAGCGGAACCGAGCAGCATGGCAAAGGTGAACGGCATTGCGTCCAGAAAGCCGATCGTTGTGTGAAGCACTGCAAAGGCAAATTGCAGGCGCAACGCGGTAAGGAAGATACCCAAGGCGCGATGAGCGAGAGTCTGCGTTGCGATTGCCGGGCTGGCGGTTCTCCACAGCCAAACATAGATAGCGGTGGCAATGACCGTCCCGGTCACGAGCAGTGGCAACGCGAAGTTCAAACCGGTGACGAACAGCGTTAACCCGGCGCCGAACATGGCCAGCGATATCCACAGAATAGCCGTCAACAGAACGAGCGCGGAACTGCGGCGGAGGCCTCCGCCTGCATTCATCAAGGCTCCGGTGCGGACGATGGCTCCGCCGGGGAGCGGTAGTAGTTCGGCAAGATAGGCATAGGCAGACAAGGTCGTTGCCTTGCCCACCGGGATCGACACTCCGCAGCTTCGCGCCAGAAGGGTCAAGCCAATCCCGCCATAGATCAATGACGGTATCACCAGAAAGGCAAGCGCTGCCAACGCACGGGGCTCAAGGCTCGTGGGGGATATACCGAGCCGCTCAAATGACAGGACTGCCCCGCCCAGAAAAAGCAATACGGCGCCGATCATCAAGGGGATACGAAAGGCGGTCAGCCGTTCACGCCAATGGGCGATGGCGGCAGCCGCCCTTGGCAGCGCCTGCTCGTGCAGAAAGCCCCCATGACGATGGTGCGCTGGATTATCGATTGGCTTGTCCATCCCCGCCTCAATAATCCGTGAAGAAGCGGCCCTTGGGCCATTCGGCGGCCGGGCGCGGGAGGTGGTTACCCCAGCGTAGAACGGTTTCCTCGCTGCGCGCGCCGCCCACGGCGTGCGGGCCGCGTGTCAGGGTTACGAGGCTTCCCGGTGTGTAGGGTTTGCCGTCGATCGCGACCGCGCCGCCTTCGACAGTGTAGGTCCCCGGCACCATGACGGCGATCGTTTCCGGCTGGGAACCGGGTGCGATCCGCTTGCCGGCGACATAGGCCAGGCCCCAGTGCGGGATGTAGTTGGCGCGCAGGTTGGCGGCGTCTTCGGGCAGCAGGCGTTCGTCGTTGCCCGTGTCCTTGAACACGTTGAGGAGCGCATAGCTGTTGGCGATCAGCAGCGGCACCGGCTCTTTTTCCATGACCTCGCTATAGGCGGGCCGCTTCGCACGCAGGTAGTTCTGCAGGCCCCAGCCGCTGGCGAAATGCGGGACGGCGCGCGGGTATTCGCTGAACATGCCGCTTTCGTCGATGTAGGTGACGGGCCGGGGGAAGATCTCGTGCAGGCCCTGCTGGATCGTTCGTTGACGCTCGACCATCGTCCTGTCCTCGATGTGGAAGAGAACGAAGGCGTTGACGAGCAGTACCAGGCTCACCGGGATAAGCCCGTAACGCTTGCGCAGGAAGTCGACCGCGGGCGCGGCCGCGACGATTACCGGCGGCAGGATGAAAACGAAGAAATAGGGATAGGCATTGCGGTAAAATACCACGGTGCACAGCGGGGCGAGCAGCGCGAGCAGGACGATGCGCCGTTCCCAGCCGCCATCGGTCTTCCAGACGAGAAACCCGGCCATTACGAGGATGATGGCGAGGAGCGGGGCGAACACGATCTGCCAGATCAGGGCCTTTTCCTGCGGGAACCAGCCGGCCGAGAACATCCGGTCGACCGAGGATCGGCCGAGCATGGCCAGGTCGTGCAGGGGCCGCGCGATTCCGGTGGCCGGCAGCGACGGTCCCACGAGGAGGAGCGCGGCCATGCCCAGGACCGCAAGGGCGGCAAGGCCGGCGAGGATCCAGCGATGGAGGGGATTGCGCAGGCGGACCAGCGCGACCCCGAAAAAGGCGGGTGCGTAGAGCACGCTCTTGATCGTCGAGATCGAAGCCAGCGCGATCAGCAGGACGATTGCCGCCAGTTCGAGCGGGCGCAGTGGACGGCACAGGCCGATCCACAGGGCCACCATCAGCAGCGCGGCCGCGATCATGTCGGCGCGCAGGGCGAAAGCGTGCAGGAAGACGTATCCGCCGGTCGCATAGGCGAGGACGCACAGGATCGCCGTTTTGCGGCTCGCGAAGTGGCGCGCCGTGGCGTAGATCGCGGCCAGCGCGACGAGTTCGAACGGCACGATCAGCGCGCGGATGATCTGGATATGGGCGATGTTGTCGCCGGGGAGCGACGGTACCCAGGAATAGAGCCACACGAAGGGCGTTTGCAGCCACGGTACCGGCAGGCCCAGCAGGTGCTGGTGAATTTCGCTGAAGTGGAAGAACTCGTCCCAGTTCACGCTCTTCGCGAAGACCAGCTCGAACTGCATCAGCAGGACGAGCGCCAGCGCGGCGAGCGGCCAGGCGACGGACTGTGCGCCGGGCAGGCGGAAACCGCCAAGTCCGGCCGGAGCGGGACAGGCAGGGGCGGGAGCCGTCACGCCGCGTCCTTCCGCTCGTCCTTGTCCGTGCAGGGCGGTGCCGATGTGGGGTCGGCCCTGCCTTCCAGCATGTCCTCGATCTGCCGCAGGCGGGTGAGATTGGCTTCGATCAGCTTGCGGTTGGCGGCGATCAGGTCCGCCAGGACACCGAGCACGGCAATCAGCGTGCCCAGCACCAGCAGCGCGCCGCCGATCACCAGCGACTGGATATGCCCGTTGCCTTCGCCCATCAGGAAATAGGCGAGGAAGCGCAGGATCGGCAGGATGCCGACCAGGGCGATGGCCATCCCGGCGCCGACGAAGGCGCGCAGCGGGTTATAGGTCGTATAGGCGCGCGCCATCGTGATCCCGGTGTTGACGATGAAGCGCGGGATCGACTTGAACAGGCGCGAGGGCCGGGTCGTGGCGTTGGTCCGGATCGGCATGCTGACAATGGCCATGCGCTTGCGCCCGGCCTGGATCAGCATGTCGGTGGTATAGCTGAACTCGGTGGTGATATTGATGCGCTGGGCCGCCTCGCGGCTCAAGGCGCGGAAGCCGCTGACCGCATCGGTGACCTGCACGCGCGAAAGCCGCTGGACGATCGCGCTGCCCAGTTTCTGCAACTGGCGTTTCACCGGGCCGAAATGAGCGTTGTCGGCCACGCCGCGGTCGCCGATCACGATGTCGGCCCGCCCTTCGAGGATCGGCTCGACCAGCTTGGCGATGTCCTCGCCCGCGTATTGGCCGTCGGCATCGGTGTTGACTACGATGTCCGCGCCTGCGCGCAAGGCCGTGTCGATACCCGACTGGAAGGCGGCGGCCAGCCCGCGGTTGCGGCGGTGGCGCACCACGTGCTGGACGCCCCACATACGGGCGACCTGGGTGGTGTTGTCGCTACTGCCGTCGTCGATCACCAGGATCTCGATCCGGTCGATGCCGGGGATCGAACGGGGCAGGGCCGCAAGGGTTTGCGGCAAGTGGTCGGCCTCGTTCAGGCACGGGATCTGGATGATCAGCTTGGTCATAGGGCCCCCGGGATCGCGGCATTCCGCCGCAGTCACGGCTCCATTTGGCCCTCGAGGCTTTAAGGAAGCGTAAACTATGAAAATTTGCGTTTTGCGAAGGGGGGATGCTGGCCGGGGGACGGCTCCGGCCTTACCTTGAGGGCATGCGTTCGGGAAACGATGACGATGCCCTGTCCGGGGCAGATGGCTTGAACGGCGGGGAGGGGGGCTGCTGGCTGTGCGGGCGCGTATTGGGCGAGCGTGTCGAATGGCACCACCCGGTGCCGAAGCAGAAGGGCGGACGGGCCGTCGTGGCGCTCCATTCCATCTGCCACCGCACGGTCCATGCGCATTTCACGAACGGAGAACTGGCGCGGATCGGGGCGGACCGGGGACTGCTGCTGGCCAGTCCGGCGATTGCGAAATTCGTGCAATGGGTGGCAAGCAAGCCGCCCGACTTCCACGCCCCGACGCGAAAGGGCCCGACGCGAAAGGGGCGGTGACCGGAAAACAAAAAGGGCGCCGCGATGGGCGCCCTTTTCGTATCGGTCTGTCAGGCCGGTTCAGCCTTCGACATGTTCCGCAAGGACCGTGAGGCCGTTCAGGCCGACTTCGGCGAACCCGCCGCGGACCTGGATCTCCTCCGGCTGGCCGCCTTCGGTCTTGTAAACCTGGACGGCGCCGTCGCGGATGGTCGACATGAAAGGTGCATGGCCTTCCAGCACGCCGAATTCGCCTTCCGAACCGGGGACGACCACCATGTGGACGTCTTCCGAACGGACCAGCTTGGCCGGCGTGACGAGTTCGAAGTGCAGAGCCATCGTCTTAGGCGTCCTCGGCCAGCTTCTTGGCCTTTTCGACCACTTCGTCGATGCCGCCGACCATGTAGAAGGCGGCTTCCGGCAGGTGGTCGTACTCGCCGTCCACAACCGCCTTGAACGAGGCGATGGTGTCTTCGATCTGGACGAACTTGCCCGGGATGCCGGTGAAGACTTCGGCCACGTGGAACGGCTGCGAAAGGAAGCGCTGGATCTTGCGGGCGCGGGCCACGGTCAGCTTATCTTCTTCCGAAAGTTCGTCCATGCCGAGAATGGCGATGATGTCCTGCAGCGACTTGTACTTCTGCAGGGTTTCCTGGACCTTACGCGCGGTTTCGTAGTGCTCCTGCCCCACGACGCGCGGTTCGAGAACGCGGCTGGTGGAGTCGAGCGGGTCGACCGCCGGGTAGATGCCCAGCTCCGAAATCGCGCGGTTCAGCGTGGTCGTGGCGTCGAGGTGGGCGAACGAGGTCGCAGGCGCCGGGTCGGTAAGGTCGTCCGCGGGAACGTAGATGGCCTGCACCGAGGTGATCGAGCCCTTGGTGGTCGAGGTGATGCGTTCCTGCAGCGCGCCCATGTCGGTCGACAGGGTCGGCTGGTAACCCACGGCCGAAGGAATACGGCCGAGCAGGGCGGACACTTCGGCGCCGGCCTGGGTGAAGCGGAAGATGTTGTCCACGAAGAACAGCACGTCCTGGCCTTCCTGGTCGCGGAAGTATTCCGCCATGGTCAGGCCCGAGAGCGCGACGCGGGCACGGGCGCCCGGCGGTTCGTTCATCTGGCCGAACACCAGGGCCACCTTGGAGCCTTCCGACGTGGCGTTGCCGTCGGCGTCCTTGGCGATAACGCCGGCGTCGAGGAATTCGTGATAAAGGTCGTTGCCTTCGCGGGTACGTTCACCGACGCCCGCGAACACCGACACGCCGCCGTGGCCCTTGGCGATGTTGTTGATCAGTTCCTGAATGAGAACCGTCTTGCCCACGCCGGCGCCGCCGAACAGGCCGATCTTGCCGCCCTTGGCGTAAGGGGCGAGCAGGTCGATGACCTTGATGCCGGTGACGAGGATGCTGGCTTCGGTCGACTGGTCGATGAAGGCCGGGGCTTCCGCGTGGATCGGGGCGAACATGTCGCTGCCGACCGGGCCGCGTTCGTCGATCGGCTCGCCGACGACGTTGAGGATGCGCCCCAGCGTCTTGGGGCCGACCGGAACCGAGATCTGCGCGCCGGTGCTGGTCACGCTCTGGCCGCGGGTGAGGCCGTCGGTGCCGTCCATGGCGATGCAGCGGACGGTGTTTTCACCGAGGTGCTGGGCCACTTCGAGGACCAGCTTGCTGCCGCCGTTGTCGGTTTCGAGCGCGGTGAGGATGGCGGGCAGTTCGCCTTCGAAAGCCACGTCGACGACAGCGCCGATGACCTGGCTGATCGTGCCGTTGGTGGTCTGGTTGAGAACGGGGGCGGTGGCCATGTTCGTTTCCTTGCCTGTGATCTCTTAGAGCGCTTCCGCGCCCGCGATAATTTCAACGAGTTCGGTGGTGATCGCGGCCTGGCGGCTGCGGTTGTACTGAATGGTCAGCTTCTGGATCAGGTCGCCCGCGTTGCGCGTGGCGTTGTCCATCGCGGTCATCGACGCACCCTGCTCGGAAGCGGCGATTTCCAGCAGCGCGCCGAACAGCTGCGTCTTGAGATAACGCGGCAGCAGTTCGGTGAGGATTTCCTCTTCGCCCGGTTCGTATTCCACGACCGCGCCCGAATCATCGCCTGCCGCGGCTTCGGGAGCCGGAACCGGGATGATCTGCTGTTCGGTCGGGTCCTGGGCGAGGGCCGACTTGAACGTGGCATAGACCAGGTGAGCGACGTCGAACTTGGCGGCTTCGAACAGGCCCATCAGCTCGGCGGCGATCTTTTCGCCTTCCTCGTAGCCCGGGTTGCGGACTTCCGAAGTGTCGAACTGGCCGATCACCGCATCGGGGAACGCGCGGCGGATCGGCGCGCGGCCCTTCTTGCCGACGAGGTAGAACTGGACCTGCTTGCCATCGGCGATCAGCGCGCGGGCCTTGGCCAGCGCGGCGCGGACGATGTTGGAGTTGAGACCGCCGCACAGGCCCTTGTCGGTGTTGATTACCACCAGCAGGTGGCGTTCGGAGCAGCCGGTGCCGCGCAGCAGGAGCGGGGCGTTGTCGTTGCCCGCAACCTTGCTGGCGAGGCTCGCCATCACGTCCGCCAGCCGCGAGGCATAGGGACGCGCGGCTTCCGCCGCGGCCTGCGCCTTGCGCAGCTTCGCGGCGGCCACCATCTGCTTGGCCTTGGTGATCTTCTGGGTCGACTTGACCGAGTTGATCCGGCCTTTGAGTTCCTTCAGCGAGGCCATGACGGCTCCCTAGCTAGTCTCTTCAGGCTCAGGCGAACTGCTTGGCGAACGTGTCGAGCGCCGCGACGGTCTTCGCCTTCGCTTCGTCGTCGAACGCCTTGCTGTCGCGGATCAGCGCCAGCACGTCGGCATGTTCCGAACGCATGTAGCTGAGCATGGCCGCTTCGTATTCGGTCACGCGATCGACCGGCAGGCTGTCGAGGTAGCCGTTGGTGCCGGCGAAGATCGACACGGTCTGCTCTTCGAACGGCAGCGGGCTGAACTGCGGCTGCTTGAGCAGCTCGGTCAGGCGCGCACCGCGGTTGAGCAGCTTCTGCGTCGCGGCGTCGAGGTCCGAGCCGAACTGCGCGAAGGCGGCCATTTCGCGGTACTGGGCCAGCTCCAGCTTGATCGAGCCGGCGACCTTCTTCATCGCCTTGGTCTGGGCCGAACCGCCCACGCGGCTGACCGAGAGGCCGACGTTGATGGCCGGACGGATACCCTGATAGAACAGGCCGGTTTCGAGGAAGATCTGACCGTCGGTGATCGAAATCACGTTGGTCGGAATGTAGGCCGACACGTCGCCCGCCTGCGTTTCGATGATCGGAAGGGCGGTCAGCGAGCCGGCGCCGTTTTCGTCGTTCATCTTCGCCGCGCGTTCCAGCAGGCGGCTGTGCAGGTAGAACACGTCGCCCGGATAGGCTTCGCGGCCCGGCGGGCGGCGGAGCAGCAGCGACATCTGGCGGTAGGCGACGGCCTGCTTGGAAAGGTCGTCGTACACGATCACGGCGTGCATGCCGTTGTCGCGGAAGAATTCACCCATCGCGGCGCCGGTGTAGGGCGCGAGGTACTGCAGCGGGGCCGGTTCGGAAGCGGTCGCGGCGATGACGATGGAATATTCCATCGCGCCGTTTTCTTCGAGCTGGCGGACGATCTGCGCCACGGTCGAGCGCTTCTGGCCGACGGCGACGTAGATGCAATAGAGTTTCTTGGATTCGTCGTCGCTCTGGTTCGGACCCTTCTGGTTGATGAAGGTGTCGATCGCGACGGCGGTCTTGCCGGTCTGGCGGTCACCGATGATCAGCTCGCGCTGGCCGCGGCCGACGGGAACCAGGGCGTCGATCGCCTTGAGGCCGGTCTGCACGGGTTCGTGCACCGATTTCCGCGGGATGATGCCCGGAGCCTTGGATTCGACGCGGGCGCGCTTGTCGGCCTGGATCGGGCCCTTGCCGTCGATCGGGTTGCCCAGGGCGTCGACCACGCGGCCGAGCAGGCCCTTGCCGACCGGAACGTCCACGATGGTGCCGGTGCGCTTCACGCTGTCGCCTTCGCGGATTTCGGCGTCCGAGCCGAAGATCACGACGCCGACGTTGTCGGCTTCGAGGTTCAGGGCCATGCCCTGCACGCCGTTGGCGAATTCGACCATTTCGCCGGCCTGGACGTTGTCGAGGCCGTGAATGCGGGCGATGCCGTCACCGACCGACAGCACGCTGCCGACTTCGCTGACCTGCGCTTCGGTGCCGAAGCTGGCGATCTGGTCCTTGATGACCTTGGAGATTTCTGCGGCGCGGATTTCCATGTTCAGCCTTTCATCAGCCCTTCATCGCGTGGGCGAGACTATTGAGACGGGTGCGGATCGAGCTGTCGATCCGCTTGGAACCGATGGTGACGACGAGCCCGCCGAGAAGGTCGGGGTCGACGCTGGTGCGGATTTTCACGTTGCGGCCTTCGCGGGCCTTGAGCTTTTCCTGCAGGCTCGAAACCTGCTCGTCGGAAAGGGGGTGGGCGCTCGCGACTTCGGCCGTCACTTCGCCGCGCTGGGCGGCGGCGATGGCGGAGAAGGCGCGGATCATCGCCGGCAGCTGCGAAAGGCGGCGGTTCTGCGCGAGGACGCCGAGGAAGTTGGTCGTCAGCTTGTCGAGCCCGAGCAGGCCGGCCAGCGCGTCCATCGCCTTGCCGAGATCGGCGCGGCTGACTTCGGGGTTCTTGATGAGAGCGGCAAGATCGGCCGATTCGCCAAGGGCGGCACCGAGCTTGTCGAGGTCGGATTCGACCGTCGTGACGTTGCCTGCCTCGGATGCAAGATCGAACAGGGCGGCGGCATAGCGCCCTGCAAGGCTAGCCTGAATACCGGCGGAAATCTCCACGCGCGAAGGTCCTCTTGGGTCCGAAGGAACGGAAAATTTTTCCCAGCACAAAAAGGCACCCGTTTGGGCACCCCCGGCAAGGTTGGCGCGCCCCTAACACCGAGGTTGCGGCGATGCAACCCGAGTCGGGATTCTTACGCGACGATTGTGTCCGGTGTGAGGGAATGGCCTCAGTCGGCGGTTCGGCACCGGTAAACCAGCCGCTCGTTCGGCTGGGCCGGGAGCAGGGCGGTGATCGCCCCCTGCTTTTCGCCCAGCGCGCGGGCCGCCGTTTCGCCGCCGCCACAGGCGGGCGGGTCGTACTTGGTCCGTTCGGAGCGCACCGCTTCCATCGCGTCGTGGTCCAGCAGGTAGCGGTCGACCCGGTATTCGCGCTTGCCGGGATCGTAGTGGGCGACCGACACCGTTTCTTCCTCGTTCGGCACCAGGACGCGCGACCATTGCCCGCCCGACAGGCCGTACTGGCTGCGGCGGTTGACGCAGCCGTCATCGGTCCAGGTCAGCGGCACGTCGTTGGTTTCGGCCGTGGTGACCCGGCTGCGGGCAAGGTCGATCGTGCACAGCAGGTCGCCGTTCGCGGCAACGGGCGGGGCGGGCTTGGGCTTTTCGGCGGGCAGGGCATGGCGGGCGAGCGCGGCGATGGCGCGTTCCTCGATCTCGTCCATCGCCGGGCGGGTGAACCACGCGGCGAACATGCCGATCAGGGCGAGGGCGGTCAGGCTGCCGGCAAGCGCGGCGGCGCGCTGAGTCCCTTTTTCCTTCGCCTGCCAGGCAAAGAGCCCGGCCACGACCGCCAGGGCCAGCAGCAGGGCGGCGATCGCCATGCCGTCGTCGCGCGCCTCGACAATGGCGAATTCGGCTTCCTGCCGCGCCTTGTCGCGCAATTGCGCGGCTTGCGCTTCCTGCCGCCGGGCCAGTTCCATCGCGGCCTGCGCGTCGCGTTCGGTCTGCGCGCGTTCCTGGGCGTCGAGTTCGGCGAGGCTGCGGCACGGCAGGCCGTTGATGACCGGCTCCACCCCGTTGGAGCGGAGGAAGGGCAGGATTTCCCGCGCCGACACGGCAAAGAAGAATTCGGCGTCGGTTCCCTGCGACTCGGCGCCGAAGCTGTTCGCGCCGACCACCCGGCCGCAATTGTCGAGCAGCGGGCCGCCCGAATTGCCGCGCGCGATCGGGGCGGTGTGCAAGACGGTGTCGAAATCGCGGGTCGGCCGCTCGCCCGAGACATAGCCGCGGCTTTTCACCGGCGGCTGCGGGCGCAGCACGTCGGAGACCGACAGCCCCTGCGCGCGGTCGACGTTCATCGGATAGCCGACGGCGGAGACGAGCGTGCTGTCCTGCGGCGGCACGCTGGCAATGGCGAGCGCCGGCAAGTGGAGCGGCTTGGTCGCCTCGACCAGCGCGAGGTCGTTCTTGGGCGAATAAGAGACGATCCGGCCCGGCACGGCTGCCCCGCCCTGCGGCGGCACGATGCCGAGCGTGAGGCCGGGCACTTGCAGCACTTCCTCGACCACGTGAGCGTTGGTGAGGATCTTGTCCCCCTGCACGACGAAGCCGCTGCCGTGGGAGACGGGGAAGAGCTGGTCCTTGTCATGGCCCAGCACCACCACGCGGACCACGCCGCGCGCCGCCGCCGCGATGTCGGACGGGTCGGCAATGGCCGGCGCGGGCAGGACGAGCGGAGCCAGCGCCAGCGCGAGCAGGGCGATCAGGCGGTGGAGGGGCCGGGGCAGGGATCGGGCGAAGAACATCGTGTGCAATAGATGGCAGCAATTGGTTCGAGTGCAAGAATCGGGACGCAATTCGCCTGTCGCACGCCTATGCTGTCTGCATGATGATCGAGCAGCCGGAACGCCTGGCATGGATGCGGGCCGCGTTTGCCGCGCGCGACCGTTCGCAGGACGGGCGCTTCGTGGCGGCGGTCCGTTCGACCGGGATCTATTGCCGCCCGAGCTGCCCCGCGCGGCGGCCCCGGCCGGAAAACGTGGCGTTCTATCCCGACAACGCGGCGGCCGAGGCGGCGGGCTTCCGTCCGTGCAGACGCTGCAAGCCGGACGAGGCGGCGCGCGACGCGCAGGCGGTGGCGCGGGCAGTCGCGGCCAT
>JAQVEQ010000242.1 GCA_028697875.1 Novosphingobium sp.
CGTCCCGAATGGGCTGCCATTCGTCCTGCAACACCCCGATGCCCGGCACCTGCCCGCTATCGAGGAAAGGGTCGGTCGGAATGAGCGACTGACCCGCCAGAAAGCGATTGAGGGGACGCCGAAGGCGCTAGCCATACTTTACGCGGGCACTTTCCCGCGTGCGTGCGTAAGTTTCGCGTTCCAAGTCCGCCCGTTTCCCAGCTGTCCGCGACGACCCGAAACCGCAGGAAAACACCCTAGCGCCGGCTCTTGCCGGTCGAAATCACCTCCTCAATTTAATCAAAAGCGCCCGGCCCGCCAAGCCTGCCCGGCGCGAAGGCAAGCCGGGCCGTCGCATCCGCCGCACAAGAAAAGGGCCGGGAGAATTGCTCTCCCGGCCCTTCCTGTTTCGTCGGATGGACGATGGTCGGCTTAGAAACCGCCCATGCCGCCCATGCCACCCATGCCGCCCATGTCGGGCATTGCCGGCATGGCAGCCTTGTCTTCGGGCGCGTCGCTGATCGCCGCTTCGGTGGTGATCAGCAGACCGGCAACCGAAGCCGCATCCTGCAGCGCGGTGCGAACGACCTTGGTCGGGTCGATCACGCCGGCAGCCACGAGGTTCTCGTAAGTGTCGGTCGCGGCGTTGAAGCCCTGCGTCTCGTCATCCTCGCGCAGGAGGTTGCCCGAAACGACAGCACCGTCGAAGCCGGCGTTCGACGCGATCTGGCGAACCGGCGCCATGATCGACTGGCGCACGATGTCCACACCGCGGGTCTGATCGTCGTTGTCGCCCTTGAGGCCTTCGAGAGCCTTGGTGGCGTAGAGCAGAGCGGTACCGCCGCCGGGGACGATGCCTTCCTCAACCGCAGCGCGGGTGGCGTGCAGCGCGTCGTCGACGCGGTCCTTGCGCTCCTTCACTTCGACTTCCGAAGCACCGCCGACCTTGATCACGGCAACGCCGCCGGCGAGCTTGGCAAGGCGCTCCTGCAGCTTCTCGCGGTCGTAGTCCGAAGTGGTGACTTCGATCTGCGAACGGATCTGCTCGACGCGGCCCTTGATGTCGTCGGCCGAACCGGCGCCATCGACGATGGTGGTGTTGTCCTTGTCGATGGTGACCTTCTTGGCTTCGCCAAGCATGTTGAGGGTCACGTTCTCGAGCTTGATGCCGAGGTCTTCGGAGATCATCTCGCCGGCGGTCAGCGTGGCGATGTCGCCCAGCATGGCCTTGCGGCGGTCACCGAAGCCCGGCGCCTTGACGGCGGCAACCTTGAGGCCGCCGCGCAGCTTGTTGACGACGAGCGTGGCCAGAGCCTCGCCCTCGATGTCCTCGGCGATGATGAGGAGCGGACGGCCCGACTGCACCACGGCTTCGAGGATCGGCAGCATCGACTGCAGGTTCGAAAGCTTCTTCTCGTGGATCAGGATGTAGGGGTTGTCGAGCTCGACGGTCATCTTGTCCGGGTTGGTGACGAAGTACGGCGAGAGGTAGCCGCGGTCGAACTGCATGCCTTCAACGACATCGAGTTCGAATTCGAGGCCCTTGGCCTCTTCCACGGTGATGACGCCTTCCTTGCCGACCTTTTCCATGGCTTCGGCGATCTTCTCGCCGACTTCCTTGTCGCCATTGGCCGAGATCACGCCGACCTGGGCGATTTCGGAGGTGCCCGAAACGTCCTTCGAACGGCCCTTGAGGTTCTCGACGACCTTGGCAACGGCCAGATCGATGCCGCGCTTGAGGTCCATCGGGTTCATGCCGGCCGCAACCGACTTCATGCCTTCGCGCACGATCGCCTGGGCGAGAACGGTCGCGGTGGTGGTGCCATCAC
Source organism: Novosphingobium sp. (assembly GCA_028697875.1). Classification (GTDB taxonomy): domain Bacteria; phylum Pseudomonadota; class Alphaproteobacteria; order Sphingomonadales; family Sphingomonadaceae; genus Caenibius. The sequence goes on from JAQVEQ010000242.1 coordinate 1,809, forward strand.
CGGCTGCGTCGTTGGCCTTCGAAGCCACTTCGCGCAGCATCTGGGCGCCCATGTTCTCGAACTTGTCCTTGAGTTCGATTTCCTTGGCGACGGTGACGCCGTCCTTGGTGATGCGGGGGGCGCCGAAGCTCTTTTCGATCACGACGTTGCGGCCCTTGGGGCCCAGCGTGACCTTCACGGCGTTGGCGAGGGTGTCGACACCGGCGAGAATGCGCTCACGGGCGTCGCGCGAGAACTTTACGTCCTTGGCTGCCATTGTAGAATTCCTTCCAATTTCGTCATCCCAGCGCAGGCTGGGATCGCGGGCCGTTTGCGCGGCCCTATCGAGGTTCAGTCAAACGCCTGAGATCCCGGCATGCGCCGGGATGTCCGCGATCGCCTCAGGCGATCACGCCCAGGATGTCGCTTTCCTTCATGATCAGCAGGTCTTCACCGTCGACCTTGACTTCGGTGCCGGACCACTTGCCGAACAGCACGCGGTCGCCGACCTTGACGTCGAGCGGGGTCACCGTGCCGTTTTCGGCGCGGGCGCCATTGCCGGCAGCGACGATTTCACCCTCAGCGGGCTTTTCCTTGGCGCTGTCGGGAATGATGATGCCGCCGGCCGTCTTTTCTTCAGCCTCGACGCGGCGCACGAGAACACGGTCGTGCAGCGGACGGAATGCCATGGGATTCTCCCTTATCCTACGAACAGAAAACTGGGATTGGCACTCTAGGGTCTTGAGTGCCAACGGGCGCGGATATGGTCGCGCTCCCGAAAACCGTCAAGCGCCCCTCGCATAAAAAATTCGCAGGCGATCCTGCTTCGCGACAGGGCGGTCCCGATATGGGCCGGATGCAGGGCGGATCAGGCCGCGGCGAGGCCGCTAAAGGCCTCGCGGCGATACCAGCGCCAAATCAGCAGGACGGCCGCGACCGTCAGCCCCACCGCGAGTCCGATCCATACGCCGAAGCCGCCCAGCGGGGTGAACAGGCCCAGGACGACCGAGGTCGCGAACCCGGCAAGCCAATAGCCGATCAGCGCGATGATCATCGGCACGCGGGTATCCTGAATGCCGCGAAGGACGCCCGCAACGACGGCCTGCAACCCGTCCGTAAGCTGGAAGATCGCGGCGATGAACAAATAGCTCAGCGCATAGCCGACCATGGCCGCGTTGGCGGGGGCGTGGACATCGACATAGGCGGACAGGATCAGACGCGGCGCCAGGAAGATGGCCAGAGCCGACACGCTCATGAATGCCATGCTGACCACGATCGACGCCCAGCCGGCATGGCCCACGCCCTCGCGGTTGCCCGCGCCATAGTGATAGCCGACGCGGATCGTCGCCGCCTGGCCGATGCCGAAGGGCACCTGGAAGGTAAAGGCGGCGATCTGCAGCGCCACTGTGTGCGCGGCAAGCTGTGCCTCGCCCACGCGCCCCATCACGAAAGCCGCGCCGCTGAACAGCCCGCCTTCGGCAATCAGCGTGCCCGCGATCGGCAGGCCCAGCACCAGCATGCGGCCCAGCCGCTGCCACTCGGGCCGCCACCAGCGCCCGAACACGTGGAAGCGCCGCAAGTTGCGGTCCATCAGGATGACGGCAATATAAGCCAGCACGGTGCTCGTTGCAGTGATGATGCTGGCCAGCGCGGCACCCGTCAGCCCCAGCGCGGGCGCGCCGAAATGGCCGAAGACGAGCGCGTAATCGCCGACGATGTTGACGAGAATCGAGATCCCCGTGATCACCGTGGCGAAGACCGGGCGGCCCAGCGCCGAAACGAACGTACGCAGCACGTTGGTCACCGCCATCGGCAGCATCGCGACCGACAGGATCGCGAGAAAGGCCCCGCCCTGCCGGGCCAGTTGCGGCTCCTGGCCGGCGGCGAGCATGAATTCCGTGGCGAACTGGCACAGCACGATTCCGGCAAGCGCCAGCACGACGGCCAGCCACAGCGACATGCGAGTCGTGCGGCGCACCTCGCGCACCGCGTTGAAACGCTTTCCC
>JAQVEQ010000042.1 GCA_028697875.1 Novosphingobium sp.
CCAGTCCGTCCAGTTCCTCGCTGAGCTGGATCTGGCAGGAAAGACGGCTCGTGGGCCGGACTTCGACGCCTTCCAGCGCCTCCAGCATTGTCTGCTCGTCTTCGTTCGGCGGGCCGACCTTCTCCCACCAGTCGGGCGCGATATAGACGTGGCAGGTGCCGCACTGGCGCGTGCCCCCGCACAGGGCGTCGATCCCGTCGACGAGATTGCCGATGGCAAGCTGCATCAGCGTCATGCCTTCGAAATTTACGCACGTGCGCGGTGTCCCGTCGGGTTGGATATAAGTGATCTTCGCCATGTGTTTCCCCGGCCCTGAACCTCAACCGTGTGCCGGGCAGCCGGCGGCCTTGGCCAGCGCCGTCATGTCCGCGCCCGCTGCATGGTCCCGGTCGCGCTTGCGATAGCGCACCCGGCAGGGCTGGGCTGGCCAGTAAGTGCTGGCCCCCGTGACCGGGCGGACTTCGTCCAGCAGTTCCATATCATAATGCTGGAGCAGGATCGCCAGCAGCACTTTCATTTCCATCCGTGCGAAGTTGACCCCGGCGCAGCGGTGCATGCCGCCGCCGAAGCCGACCAGGCTGTTGGATTCGATCTGTGCGTCTTCGCGCTCCGCATTGAAGCGTTCGGGGTTGTACCTGTCGGGATCGGTGAAGGTCTCGCTCATCCGGTGGGTGACCGATGGCGCGAGCAGCACGAACTCGCCCTTGCGGATGCGGTAGCCGTTGCGCTCGATGTCTGCATTGGCCTTGCGCGAGAGCATGTAGGCCACGGGATGGAGGCGTTCGGTCTCGCGCAGGGCGAGGTCCATTTTCTGCATTGCGACCGCTTGTTCCCAGCCGAAGTCGCGCCCGTCGCTGCCGCCCATGACCGTCGCGATCTCGTTGCGGATCACGGCGAGGTAGTCCGGGTTCTGCAACAGGTCCGCCAGTGCCCAGCTCACTTGCCCGGCAGTGGTTTCGTGCCCGGCCCAGACGAGCAGCAGGATCAGGTGGCGGATCGTCTCGTCCGGGACCGGGCTGCCATCCGGGTAGGTGGTTTCGATCAGGGTCTGGAAGAAATCCGGTTCCTCCAGCGGTTCGGCGCGGCGCTTGTCGATCCAGCTTTGCAGGATCTTGTGCAGCTTGCGCTTGGCGCGCTGGCTGCGGATCTGCTTTCCGGTCGGCAGCCAGAGAGGGAGTACGAATTCGAGCCCGGCGGAAAAGTCGCGGAACAGGTCGAAGAATTCGTGCCCCAGCTTTTCGTGGAACTCGCGCCCCATGAAGCTGTGCGCGGCGATGTCCATCACCACGGGGCCGAGCGTGGGGATGAGGTCGAACTCGCCTTCGTCGCCGAGGCGCTCGACGAGGTTGAGGCTCTCTTCCGCCATGACGCCGACATACTGCTTCATCGACGCGGCCTTGAACCGCGGCATGATGATCGCACGCTGGCGCAGGTATTCCTCCGGCGCGGCGAAGGAATAGAAGTCGGGCGAGAACATCTTGAGAAAGAAGGGCATCGACTCCCGGATGGAGAGCAGCTTGTCCGTTTCCTCGAAGAAAAACTTGTTGTTTTCAGGTCCAAGCATGACATTCATGCGGCGGCCCATGAGCTTGAACGAGAACAGCTTGCCCTTGGTCCGGTAGCCTTGCTTGAGAACGTGGACCGGGTCGCGGAAGAACTGGGCGAGGTGGCCGATGATCGGGGCGCCGCCCTCCAGTGGCGGCAGGGTCGCAGTTGCCATGACGCTTTCTCCACTTTGTCAGGCGGCTTTTCGCGATGCGCCTGTTGGTGGAGAGAGTACGCCTGCCGCCGTCACTTGCCAAACGGCATCGGCCGGTTCGCATCATATTACGATACGCCCGGGGTTCGAATTGTGATCCCCGGCCAGTGCCGGGAATGTGCCGGGATCAATAGATCGCGGCGGGGTTCTTCGGACGTGGGCTGCCCAGCATTTCGCGATAGGACGGACGCTCGATGCCGCGGTCGGTAATGCCCAGCTCCTTGCCGATTTCCGCGCCGACCAGGGTCTGGCCGGAAAGTTCGGCGCGGTTGGGCGCCTTGTCGATCGCGTCGAGGATATGGGCGGTGAACTCGGGGTTCTCCGCCATGGCGATCAGGTCCTTGTACTGTTCGGGTTCGACCTCGGCGGAGATCTTCGCCCGTTCCGTCAGCTGGGGGCCGAGCCAGATCGACACGGCGACCACTCCGGTCCCTTCGAGGTCGTGGCCCATGTCGTGGGCCATCTTGTCGAGGCCGGCCTTCTGCGCGCCGTAGGCGGGGCCGTGCATGTAGCAGGCCGCCCCGAAGGAGGAGACCATCCCGATCAGCCCGTGGCCCTGCGGCACCATGATCCTAGCGGCATGCCAGCTCGCGGCGTAGGCGGAGCGCAGGCCGACATCGAGGATCTTCTGCGCGTCGAGTTCCTTCTCCCAGAAAGGCTTTTTCTGGATCAGCTCGTGGTGGATGTAGGTGGCGTTGTTGACCAGCACGTCGAGCCGGCCCTGTTCGCGTTCGATCCGGTCGAACAGGGCTGCGACTTGCGCGTCGTCGGCATGATCGCACACGACCGGGATGCCTTGGCCGCCGAGTTCGGTCACCTTGGCGGCGGTTTCCGCGACGGTGCCGGGCAGGACGGAACCGTCCCAGCCCCTGGCGTCGCCCGGGGTGACCGTGCGGCCGGTGACGTAGACTGTGTATCCCAGCTCGCCGAAACCGCGCGCGATGCCTGCGCCCGCGCCCCGGCTCGCGCCTGTCACCAGCGCCACCTTCCTGTCCGCCATGTCCCGTACTTTCCCTTTGCCTGTTCGAACGGCCCGACGCCGCCAGTCTAGATCCCGCTGCCGCTGTCGCCCGCCCGCTGCCGGAATTTCTGCGGCGAGAGCCCGGTTACCCGGCGGAAGGCGCGCGAAAAGCTGTTGGCATGCGAAAAGCCGCAAGCAAGCGCGATTTCCTTGATCGAGAGGTTTTGCTCCAGCAGCATGTCCTTCGCCTTCTCGATCCAGAAATTTTCGATGTACTTGGAAATCGTCTTGCCGGTGAGAGCGAGGAACTGACGGTGCAGGTGGCGGGTGCTGATCCCGCACAACTTCGCCAGTTCCGCCACGGTCGGCTGGCCTTCGGCATTGTTCAGCCGGTCGCGGATGCGGCGGTATTGCCAGCCGGCCAGCCGCCCGCTGGACTGGCTGTCGCGCTGGCGTTCGAACAGGCGCTCCATCTCGACGACGACAACGTTCATCAGCGCATCGAGCGCGGGTACCGAGCGGTCGACCTGGTTGATGAGCTCGCGATGAGCCAGCCGCATGAGCGTGCGGAGCGCATCATTGCGGATATTGAGCAGCGACTGGAGGAAATCCAGCGGCAGCTCCGGCTTGTGGCGCATGATCTTCTGCGCCGTCTCGGACGAAAAGACGCAGCGGATCACCCGGATATGGCCCCCCTCCGAGCGCCCGCGCACGGCGATGCCCGGGCAGCGGACGAACAGCGACCCCATGAAGCAGTACTTGTCCGGTGCGATGTCGGGAAAACTGGCCGAGGCATCCGTCGCCAGCGGCGGCAGCGACATTTCCAGCATCAATTCCGGCTCGGTGCGCGTCCAATCGATCATGTTCGGCCAATGCCATTCGACCAGCTCGATCCGCCCGCCATGGACGGCCTGCTGATTGATGACGGTCGGGGTGAGATCCATCGCGGTTGCGCCGGTTCAGTTCTGCTTGGCGAAATCGTACTGGCTGGTGGGGATGATGTCGATCTTCCTGAAGTCGATAAACGCGGCGCAACTGTCTGTCATTGCCGTGGTATTGGCCTTGAACTTCTCTTCGTCGCCGACCGCGTCGAAGAAGGCGTAAGGATCGGCCATTGCCTCGGGCGGGAAGCATTCTTCGACGAACGCGCCATAGCCCGGCGCGTCCTCGGTCAGCGGCTTGACGATCAGGTTCTGGACATATTCGAAATTGGACTGGGTATCGATCGCGACCCGCGTATGGTGGCGGTGCCAGTGGGCGATGGCTTCGTCCCAGCTCATGTCGGGCAGGAACGAGATGAAGCTCGCCTGCGACCAGCCATAGGTCCGTTGACCGGGGACCGGGGGGTGGCCGGTGTTCGGGATGATCGTCGATTCCGCGACCAGCCAAGCGGCGAAACGGCCGCAATGGGCGGCGATCACCGCGTCGGTCGGCTCGCGGAACATCGCGTTGGACGAGGGCAGCCAGAGCTGGAGCACCGCATCCTGTTGCGGGTCCTGCCATTGCTGGATGAGCAGCCCGGCAGGGGCCACCGCTTCGTCGCGAAGGTTGAGGCGGATGCCGGTCGCGCCGGTCTTCGCCAGCGCTTCGGGCAGGGTGGAGAGGATGCGGGCGTTGAAGCTCTCGCGGCTTTCGCCTTCGGGCGCCCAGAGAGCGTAGATGATCTTTTCCATGTCCGTTCCCCTCAGTCGAAATTGGCCTGCCCGCCGTCGAGCGGGATCGTTGCGCCGGTAAGGTAACCCATGTCCTCGCCGCACAGGGCGGCTACGGCACGGCCGATATCCTCTTCAAGCCGGCCGATCCGCCCTAGCGGAATCGTGCGGAAAAAGGCTTCGGCTTCTTCGGGGTTGGCTTCGAACCAGGCCTTGAGGCCAGGCGATTCCGCATGCGGTGCGATGGTCAGCACGCGGATGTTGTCGGGACCCCATTCGGCGGCGCCGGCGCGGGTCAGGCAACGGGTCGCCTGCTTTACCGCGCCATAGGCGCCATAGCCCGACATGTCCCAGCGGATGCCGGCGGAAGACGCGAAGTTGAAGATCGTCCCGCCGCCGCGCGCCTTCATGTGCGGGCGGGCCAGCTTCATCAGCCGCAGGGAAGCCAGCGGCCCCGATTCGAAGCCGGCCAGGAAGGCTTCGTCCGTCACGTCCTCGAGCGTGCCGAGCGGGACTTCCTGCGCATTGTTGACCAGAATATCGAGTCCGCCCAGTTGCCCGACCGTGGTCTCGACCGCATTGGCGAGATCTTCGGCTGATTTCACGTTACAGGCCATGGCGATCGCCTTGCCGCCGCGTTGGGCGATTTCGGCCGCCGTTTTCTCGACCTTTTCGAGTGTGCGCCCGGCCAGAGCGATGCTGGCCCCCGCTGCGGAAAGGGCGAAGGCGATTCCCTGCCCGACGCCCTGACCGCCGCCCGTAATCAGTGCAACCTTGCCGCTAAGATCGGTCATCCATCCCCACCTTGTGTTAATTCGTAGATTATTGCCGCCTACTTTACGCATGGTGTTGACAAATTGGCAAGCGCGTCCACAGTTGCGTTATCGTAATGGCGGAAGGTTCCCGCCTGTTGGCGGGCATCGGGGGCGGGTGACGCTCATCGTTGACGGCGGCAAGTCCTTGCCGCCATATCTCCCGCGAAGGAGAGCGAGAGGATGACCGTCGCCGTAACAGCAGGCGCTGCCGGAGGTATCGGCGCAGGGTTGGCTCGCTATGCCGCTTGCCGGGGCATGACCGGCTATGAATACGCGCTTCCCGCGCCCGATGCGGCGCAGGACGGCGGAAACTGGATATTCCCGTACATGAATTCGCCGGAGCCGGGCTTTTGGGCCCGCAACCGGCAGATCGTGGAACGGACACCCCCTCAATTCTTTCTCTTGGATCAGGACGTATGAGCGATAAGTGGGATAAGGAAGTCGATGTTCTCGTGGTCGGCTCGGGCGCGGGTGGCCTGCTCAGCGCGCTGGTGGCGGCGAAGAACAACGCCGATGTGCTGATTGTCGAGAAGGACAAGCTGTGGGGCGGCACTTCGGCCACTTCGGGCGGCGGGATCTGGATCCCGGGCAGCGACCAGGCGCGCGAAGCGGGATTCGAGGACAATCTCGACGATGCGTTCAAGTATCTGCGGGCGCTTTCGGCCGACAACGTGCCGGACGAGAACATCCGCGCCTATGTCGACAATGCCGCGCCGATGCTGCGCTGGGTGACGGAAAACACGCAGGTCCGGTACATCGCGGCACCCTATCCCGATTATCATGCCGAAAATCCCGGCGGTTCGACCACCGGTTTCCGCACCCATCTGCCGCTTGAATTCAACGGCAGGCAGTTGCCCAAGGACGTCATCCGGACGCAGCGTTTCCCGTCGCCGGCGGCCAGCCTGTTCGGTTACCTGCAGTGGACCTTCGCGGAAACCTACGAACTGCTCTATCGCACCAAGGGCTGGTTCACGCACCTGTGCATCAACATGGGGCGTTACTGGTTCGACTGGCCGTTCCGTTTCACGTCGCGCAAGGACCGGCGCCTGACGCTGGGAACCGCGCTGACCGGCGGCTTGCGGCTCGCGCTCGAGGAACGCAAGGTGCCGCTGTGGCTGGAAAGCCCGATGAAGGAACTGGTTCGCGACGGCGACCGGGTGACCGGCGTGGTGATCGAGCGGGATGGCAAACCGATGCGGATCGGGGTGCGCAAGGGCGTCGTCCTTGCCGCGGGCGGTTTCGACAAGAACCAGGACATGCGCGACGAAAACTCGCCGCTCTATCCGACCGCCCGGATTTCCGGCGGCGTGACCAGCAACACCGGCGATTCCATCCGCGCGGGCGCGGCGATCGGCGCGGATACGATGAACATGCAATCGGCCTGGGCAGCGCCGGTGTTCTATGTTCCGGGCGAGGATCGCGGGCGGCTGTGCACGATCGAGCGTGCGCTGCCGGGCTGCATCATGGTCAACCAGAAGGGCGAACGGTACCTCAACGAGGCGGCTTCCTATCACGTGACCGGCCAACTCATGGCCAAGCGCGAGAAGGAACACGGCGACGCAAACCCGAGCTGGATGGTGTTCGACTATCGCTATCGCCATCAGTTCCCGATGGGGCCGCTCTATCCGCTGGTCCCCGACTGGGCGCAGCTCGGGCCGGTCAAGCTGATCCTGAAGAAGGCCGGGACGATCGAGGAACTGGCCGAACAGATGGGCGTCGACCCGGCGGGCCTGTCCGCCACCATCGCGCGCTTCAACGAACATGCGGCCAAGGGCGAGGACCCTGATTTCCATCGCGGCGAAGCGGCCTACGACAAGATGTACGGCGATCCGCGCAACACGCCCAACCCGTGCCTGCGCCCGCTGACCAAGGCGCCGTTCTATGCCATGCCGATCTATCCGGGTGACATTGGCACCAACGGCGGGTTGCTGACCAATGCCAAGGCGCAAGTCCTGGGGGCGGACGGCAAGGCGATTCAGGGGCTCTATGCCGTTGGCAACAATGCCGCTTCGTCGATGGGCGAAAGCTATCCCGGCGCGGGCGTCACGATCGGCCCGGCAATGGCGTTCGGCTATATTGCCGCGCGCGACATGACGGGCAGCAACGAATAAGGGACCAGGCGGGGAGCTTCGGCTCCCCTCTTGCTCATGCTTCGCCCCAGCCTTCCTGGAAGCTGACGACCGCGCGCAGGGCTTCGCCCGATTTCATCAGCTCGAAGCCCTTGTTGACTTCGGCCATCGGCAGGCGGTGCGTGACGAGGTCGTCGAGGTTGAGCTTGCCCTCGGCATAGAGGTCGAGCAGGCCGGGCAACTCGCTGCGTGTCTTCATGTTGCCCATGAACGAACCCTTGAGCGTACGGCCCAGTTCGAGGTCGAACGGGAGGACGCTCATCTTCTGACCTTCGCCGGGCACGCCGAGCACGGTGCAGCAGCCCCAGCCGATCCGGCTCGCGGCAAAGGCCTGTTCCATGAGGCCGGTGTGGCCGACGCATTCGAAAGTATGATCGGCACCGCCGCCCGTCATCGCGCGGATCTGTTCCACGACATCGCCGTCGGCCGGGTCGACGAAATCGGTCAGGCCGAAGTGCCGGCCCTGTTCCTCGCGGGCGCGGTTGATGTCGACGCCGATGATCCGGCTAGCGCCTGCGATCCGCGCGCCTTGCACGACGTTGAGGCCGATCCCGCCCAGGCCGAACACCGCGACTTGGGAGCCTTCCTCGACATGGGCGGTGTTGATGGCCGCGCCTACGCCGGTGACGACCGCGCAGCCGATGGTGCAGGCGATGTCGAAGGGAATGTCCTTGCGGATTTTCGCGACGTTCACTTCCTTCATCACCACGAAGCGGGCAAGGCTGCCGACGCCGGTATAGGCATAGACCGGCTGGCCGTTGAGCGAGAAACGCGGCTTGGGCGAGCCGAGTTCGGCCATGAACACTTCGCACAGGTTGGTCCGGCCGGTGCGGCAATTATGGCAGGTGCCGCATTCGGCAATGCCCAGCGGTACGGCGTGATCGCCGACGGCAACGCTGGTCACGGCCTTGCCCACTTCGCGCACGATCCCGGCGCCTTCGTGCCCGACCACGACCGGGAAGGGGAAAGGCGCGCGCTTGCCTTCGATCTGGCTGAGGTCCGTATGGCACAGGCCGTTGGCCATGATTTCGATCAGGACTTCGTCGTCCTCCGGCGCGCGCAAGTCGAGCACTTCGAGCCGTAGCGGTTCGCCCGGCCCGTGGCAGACCATCGCCTCGACTTTCATCATCGCGCTTACTCCGGCAGCGTGGCGGCAGGCAGGGGCGGATTGCCGAGGATCATGTCGGCGGCCTTTTCCGCGATCATTGCCACGGGGATGCCGGTGTTGGCACCCGGCAGGTGCGGCATGACCGAAGCGTCGATGACGCGCAGGCCCTCCATGCCGTGGACGCGCAACTCGGCATCGACCACGGCCATCGGATCGCTGCCCATGCGTGCGGTGCCGACCGAGTGGTAATCTGCTTCCGCGAATTCGCGGATGTAAGCGTCGATTTCCTCGTCGGTCTGGACGTGCTTGCCCGGGGCAAGCTCCTCGCCGATGTAGTCGGCGAAGGCTGGCTGGGCGAAGATCTCGCGCGCGGCGCGGACCGAGGCGCGGGCGACGCGGCGGTCGTTCTCCGTGCCGAGGTAGTTCTGGTCTATCACTGGCGGGGCATCCGGATCGGCGCTCGCCAGCGTGACCGAGCCGCGCGCTTCGGGGCGGGCGACGTTGGCGTGGGCGTAGAAGCCGTGGATCGGGACCATCTTCTTCCCGTTGTTGCTGAACAGCGCCATGATCATCAGCATCTTGATGTCGGGCTCTTCCAGCGCCGGGTCGGACTTGATGAAGCAGCACACCGACATGCCGGTCTGGGCGAGCGGGCCGGTCCGGAACAGCAGGTACTGTGCCATGGCCAGCGCGCCGCGCAGCGGATTGAGGTAGCGCAGCATCGACAGCGGCTTGGTCGCCTTGTGCTTGATGTGGACGGCGAGGTGATCCTGCAACCCCTGGCCGACGCCGGGCAGGTCGTGGACCAGCGCGATACCGTGTTCGGCAAGGTGCGCCGCCGGACCGACGCCGGAAAGCATCATGAGCTGCGGGGTGTTGATCGCGCCCCCGCTCAGGATCACTTCACGGCGGGCCTTCGCTTCGTGGTCCACGCCCTTGACGCGGTAGGCGACGCCGGTGGCGCGCTTGCCTTCGAACAGGACCTTGCGGGTATGCGCTCCGGTGATGACGGTCAGATTGGGGCGCTTCATGACCGGGTGAAGATAGGCGTAGGAGGCGCTGGAACGCTTGCCGTTGCCGACGGTCAGGTCGACCGCGCCGAAGCCTTCGCGCGAGGCGCCGTTGAGATCCGGGTTGTGCGGATAGCCCGCCTGGACGCCTGCCTCGATAAAGGCCTTGGCGAACGGGTGCTCCTGATCGGCGCGGGTGACCTGGATCGGGCCGTCCTGCCCGTGCCAGATGTCGTTTGCCGGATGGAAGCTCTCGAGCTTGCGGAAATAGGGCAGGACTTCGGCGAAGGACCACCCGGCGTTCCCCGCCTGGGCCCAGCGGTCGTAGTCACTGTGCATCCCCCGGTCGTAGGCCATGCCGTTGATCGAGGAACCGCCGCCCAGCACCTTGCCGCGCGGCAGGTATAGCACGCGATCGTCGAGGTGCTTCTGCGGCGCGGACATGTAACGCCAGGCATAGCTGCCCGACATCATGATCGGCAGAAGGCCGCCGGGCGCCGCGATCAGCGGGCTCGTATCCTTGCTGCCGGCTTCGAGCAGGAGGACCGATGTCTGGGGATCGGCGGAGAGCCGGTTGGCGAGGATACACCCGGCGACGCCGGCCCCGACGATGACGTAGTCGAATTCAGTTGCGGTCATGTTCTTGCCTTAAGCCTGCAGCATCCTTTGTCGGCCGGGTGCTTCCGCAAGATGCGCAGGGGCGCAACGCCTTGCGGGCCGGATCGGATGCTTCATGTCCAATCCGGCGCGCTTTGTCCATTTCGAGCGGGACGGGGGTTATGCCGGAACAGTGCTTTTCCAGACCATCGGAAGGCTCTGGAAACCCATCACCGTTCCGCCGAAAGCGTTGTGTTCGGGCATTTCGTCGGCCAGCTCGAATTCGGGAATCCGCCGTAGCCAGTAATCGATCGCGATCATCAGTTCGCGCTTGGCGAGGTGCGAACCGATGCAGCGGTGCGGGCCGACGCCGAACGTGACGTGGCGGTTCACCTTGCGTTCGAGATCGATCATATTCGGGTTCTCGAACACGTCAGGATCGCGGTTGGCAATGGTGTTGGGCATGATGACGCGGTCGTTCCGCTTCATCGTGACGCCTTTGAACTCCATGTCGTGGACCACGCGGCGGAACAGGTTCGACACCGAGTTGATCCGCAGCAGTTCCTCCACCGCGCGCAGCAGGGCGTCGGGATCGTCCAGCCGCTCGCGCAGATAATGCCGCGCCTCGGGCGTGGTCGCGAGATAGCGCCAGACATAGGCCATGGTGTTGGTCACCGTGTCGAGACCGGCGACGAACAGCAGGAACGCGCAATCGAGCTTGTCCTGATAGGGCAGCAGCTCACCGGTTACTTCATCGCGACCTTGGAGGATGTGGGTTGCGATGTCCTGGCCGGGGTTCTTGGCCTTTTCGTCGAACATGTTGTTGAGGATCGCGTAGATCCGTTCGGAATTGGCCTTGCGTTCGGCCTCGTCGGTGCTGCGGAAGAAGATGTCCGAAATCACGAGGAATTCGTCCAGCCGTTCTTCAGGCAGCCCCATCAGGTGAAGGAACGTGCCGGTCGGTAGCCTGGCGGCGAAGTCCTTGATGAAATCGCACTGGCCCTTGTCGGCGAATTTGTCGATCAAGCCCCGTGTGCGGCTTTCGAGTTCGTCGACCATGCCGCGCACGGCGATCGGGGTGAACAGCGGGGCGAGCAGGCGGCGGAAGACGTTGTGCTGGGGCGGGTCGACGCCCTGCGGCTGCATGTCGGGGAAGGGCTCGATCGGCGGCACCACGGCCTGATGGGTCGAGAACCGTTCGTGGTCGCGATAGGCTTCGATGATGTCTTCGTAGTCCATGAAGACCCAGTGCCCGCCGTTGCGCGGGGTGAAGAAGATGTCGGGCACGCCCTTGCGGACGAGGCCGTGCCAGATCTCCGCCGGGTCCTCGACGCCTTCGGGGATGGCGAAGAAGTCGAAATCGACGATCAGTTCCCGCGGGACATGGGTCGGCGGTCCCGGTAGCCATGAAGTGGTCATGCCCAGTGCTCCTCTCGAATGATATGGATCGTTTCCCGGTGTCCGGTCGGCGATCCCGTTCCCTGCACACGGATATGGGCGACGGACGGGTGCGGGCAATCGCCTCATTGTAACCGAACGGGACATGTTTTGCGTCTGGCGACGCAACCCCGCCCGGCACTGGGATGACCTGCGCCGCCGGGCGCTCCCAGTGCGGGGAAGGCGCGCGTTTTCCGGCACGAAAAATTTGACTCAGAACAAAGTTACGGTAACATAGGTACCGTAATAAAAATGCGGCCGGTTGTCGCAAGGTGCCGCCGGCGCACGAACTACTGGACAGAGGAAGGCCCGAACCATGGCGGTTGATTACGATCCCTATTCCGACGAGGCGATGACCGACGCGACCGCGCTCTACAAGGAGATGCGCACGGAAGGCTGCCCGCACTTCATGGAAAAGTACAATGGCTGGGCCTTTACCCGCTATGACGACGTGAAGGCGGCCAGCCTCAAGGCGAAATGCCTCGATTTCACCCACGGCCAGACGCCGGGCCAGCTCCTGCTCGACGAGGACGTGCTGGAAAGCTTCGCGACCAAGAACGGCTCGGAACACCGCAAGTGGCGCGGCCTGATCGCCGACGACTTCACGATTCCCGCGGTCGAGGCGCAGAAGCCGCGTTATCGCGAACTGGCGCGCGAGCTATGGGACGGGTTGAAAGGCAAGGAGCAGATGGATGTCTATCGCGACTATGCCAACCGGTTCTTCTGCATCAATGCCGGCTACAAGCTCGGCCTCCCGGCGGAAGATGCGGAGCGTTACCGCGCGCTGATCGACGATATCCTCCACCGCGACAAGGGCCAGGTCGGTGCGGTATCGGAACGCAACCAGAAGGCCTTTGCCGAACTGGCGGGCCATCTCGGCGACTACATCGCGAAGATCCGCGCCAACCCCGGACTGGCGACCGGCTACACCAAGATCTATGCCGAGGCCGAGATCGAGGGCAAGCGCCTGAACGATCACGAACTGCTGATGTACATGATTACCCTGCTGATCCTGGGCTCGGAAACGACGCCGATGGTGATCGCCGCGTTCTTCTATTTCCTGGACAGGCATCCCGAACAGAAGGCCGCGGTGCTCAAGGACCATTCGCTGATCCGCCGGGCGTTCCTCGAAACGGCGCGGTTCAAGCAGCCGTCCAACATGCTCGCCCGCCGGGCGCTGACCGATTTCGAAATCGCCGGGCAGGAGATCAAGGAAGGGCAGAACCTGCTGTTCATCTATGCCTCGGCCAATCGCGACGAAACCCATTTCAAGGACGCGGACACGTTCGACATCTTCCGCGACGACCTGGAGCCGAACATGACTTTCGGCATCGGCTCGCATGTCTGCCTCGGCATGCATGTCGGGGTCGAGGCCGGGATCGTCCTGATCGAGCAGGTCCTGAGCGAGATTGCCGACTGGGAAGTGATCGAGGACGAGGTGGTCCGCGCCTATGGCGAGCACCTGTCGGGCTTCGTCGGCATGCCGATCCGCTTCACTCTCAAGTAAGCGCAGGCGAAAGGAGGCTGGAATGGCAATCTCGTCACTCGGATATATCGGGATCTGGGCGAAGGATCCCGGCGAATGGATGAAACTCGGCACCGAAGTGCTCGGCATGATGCCGGCCCGCGCATTGCCGGGGGAAAGCTGGGGCACGCCCGGCGTGCCGGACGATCCCGGCCCCGCCAGCGGCGGTTCGGGCACCGCGCCCGACGGATCGGTCTTCCTCAAGATGGACGACTGGCAATGGCGGGTGGCGGTCCACAAGTCCGACAGCCGGGAAGGCCTCGCCTATCTCGGTTTCGATGCCGATACGGCGGAAGGTTTCGCCGCCATGCTCAAGACGCTGGCCGATGCCGGGGTGGCGGTCGAACGCGCCAGCGCGGCGGATGCGGCGGCGCGTTCGGTGCGTGAACTCGCGCGCTTTTCCGATCCGGCCGGCAACCGGCTGGAACTGTTCTGGGGCCCGACCAGGGACCGCAAGTTCCTTTCCCCGCTCGGTTCGCAATTCGTCACCGGCAAGCTCGGCTTCGGCCACCTCAACCTGTTCGTCGACAAGCTCGAGGAAAACTACGGTTTCTATACCGAGGTTCTCGGCTTCCGCCTGGCGGATTACCTCATCATCGACGCGGATGCGGGGCTTTCGGCGAACTTCCTCCACTGCAACCCGCGCCACCACACGGTCGCACTGACCCGTGTCGGCGACATTCGCGGCGTCCATCACGTGATGTTCCAGATGGAAACGGTCGATCTGGTGGGCCGGGCGCTCGATCGCGTGCAGAAGGCCGGCTACCGGATCACCAGCACGCTCGGCCGCCACGTCAACGACAACATGCTCTCGTTCTACTTCCGCAGCCCGTCGGGCTTCGACGTGGAGATCGGGTGCGACGGCCTGCTGATCGACGAAAACTGGACGCCGAACCAGTTCTGCGAAGGCGACGTCTGGGGGCATCAGGGGCTGACCCCGGAAGCGATTGCCGAAATGGCCGGTGAACTGCAGGCCGCGTCGGGCTAGCCGTAACGGCCTTGCCGCGTGGCCTTGCATCCGGCCAAGCTTACGCGGCAAGGACGCAGAGTGCGCTCGCGGGGTTGAACAAGCGGGGACGCCCGCCTATCGCCTGTAGACGGTTGGAGAGAGGTATCGTTTTATCCGATCCTGCCAATGGGGGCTCGATTATTGGCGATTGAGACGAAGAAAAAAACCGCCGTGCGCCGGTCACCGGGGCGGCCGCGCGATGCGAGCCGCGAGAAAGCGATCCTGGCCGAAACGCTCGCCCTGCTGGGCGAAACGGGCTTTGCCGGGCTGACTGTCGACGCGGTCGTCGCACGCGCCAAGGTCAGCAAGGCGACCATCTATCGCCGCTGGGCGACCAAGGAAGAACTGGCGATTGCCGCGTTCGATCTCCTGCCCCTGATCGAAGTGCCCGAAACCGGCGATCTCGAAAACGACATTCTCGGTTATGTCGACCAGTATTTCGAATACCTGGGCACCACTTCGCTGCCCAGTGTGCTGCCGGCTCTCGTCAGCGAGGCGATGCACAACGAAGTGCTGGCCGAGCGTCTCTACGAAACGATCAAGCGCCGCAGGGCATCGGGCATTGCGATGATTCAGCGTGCGATCGACCGCGGAGAATTGCCGGCCGGGACCAATCCCGCCATCGCGCACGAGCTGATTGTCGGGCCGATGGTGCAGCGTTCGTTCTTCGAACCGTGGAACCTGCGGCGCGAGGATTTCGCGACGATGGCGAAGATCATTGTCGCCGGGCTGAAGGCCGCGCCCGCCGGTGCGGGCGGTCCCGCTACTTCCAGCGAGGCCTGATCGCCATCCGGATGAAGCCGTTGAGATGCTCGCCATAGGCGCGTTCGCAGGCTTCATCGACCACTTCGTAATCCTCGACCGCGTCGAACACCGCATTGAGCATCAGGCTGGCTGCCGTCTGGGCGAGATAGGCGCCGAGACAGAAGTGCGAGCCGATGCCGAAGCTGAGATCGCCGTCGTTCTCGCGCGTGATGTCGTAGCTGTCGGGATCGGCGAAGCGGCGATCGTCGCGGTTGGCGGAAGCGTAGATGAACAGCAGGTTGTCGCCCTGCTTCACGTGCGCGCCGTTCAGTTCGAAATCCGTCGCCGCGCGCCGCGCCAGCATGTTGGTCGGCTGGTCGTAGCGGCAGGTTTCGCGGAAGGCGTCCTTCAGCAGGCCGTGATCGGCAAGGACCTTGGCCTTCTGTCCGGGATGCTTGGCCAGGTAATAGAACGTGCCGGCCACGGCCATCGGCGTGGTTTCCGAACCCACCACCAGCAGGCTGAAGAGATAGAACAGCAGGTCTTCGTCGGTCAGACGCTTGCCGTCCACTTCGGCATCGCGCAGCACGCGCCCGTGGGGGCCGCCCGCCTCGGGATCGGCGCGCATGCGCTGGACGTGTTCGGCCAGCAGCCCCATCAGTTCGCCTGCGGCCTGCTGGCTGTCCGGGGTCGATGCGCCGACCTGGCCGGGCACGCGGTTGAGGATCATCCGGTCGATCAGGTTGCGCGCATGGATCGCCTGCGCGCGCGGCACGCCGAGATTGTAGCCGGCATTGATGCACATCACCTGGTTGGCGAACTCGTGATAGGCATCGAAGGTTTCGCGGCCCCTGAGCGCTTCCAGCTCGGTATCGACGATCGCTTTGAGCCGGGGCACTTCCCGGTCCACGGCCGCGGCGGCGTAGAACGGTTCCAGCAGCCCGCGCCACTTGCGGTGGTCCGGCGCGTTCATTGTCATGAAGGTGTGCGGGGTTGGCTCGCCCAGCATCAGCTGGGCCGGAGTCTGGCCGTGGTTGTAATCCAGCCATTTCGCGTTGAGGCTGGCCTTCTTCAGATCGTCGTAGAGCGTCAGCGCCCAGGCGCGGCGGTTCTCGACGAAATGGGGACAGCCTTCCGCCCGCAGCTCGCGGTAGATCGGATGCGGGTCGCGCATCGCCTCTTCCGAAAACGGATCGTAATCGACGGCCACTTGTTATTCTCCCCGAGAGTTCGTTCAGATTTTCCAGGCGGGCCAGGGCACGCCTTCGGCAAGCAGGACAATCGTCGCTTGCAGGGGCATGCCCACTTGGAGCCGGGCCGGATCGACATGGTTGAGCGGATCGCCCGGCGCTTCCACCAGCGGGCCGGCCATGCGCAGGCCGGGCGCTTCGTCCAGCTCCGCAATGGCGACAGGGTAGGGCGCATAGGGCGCGAAAGCGGGCAGGACCGGCGGGTGGACCACTGTCCACGACCACAGGCGGGCCTTGCCCGACACTGTGCGGTAGGCCAGTTCGCCGCCGCAGTGGCAGCGCCAGCGCGGCGGGAAATGCCATGCCCCGCAGGCGTCGCAATGCTGGTGGGCGAGCCCCCCGCGGTCCAGCGCGTCCCAGAACCCGGCTTCGAACGGTCCTTCGCGCGAGGGCAGGGGAATACCTTCGATCATGCCTCCCTCCTCAGCAGCAGGGCCCCGTTGGGCGTGGCGTCGCAGCCAGTGACCAGCGCCAGTTCGGCGTCCGCGACCGGCGTGGCCGCCGTGCCGCGCAGCTGGCGAACCGCTTCGGTCACCAGGTTCATGCCGTGCAGGTAGGCTTCCGACAGGCT
>JAQVEQ010000243.1 GCA_028697875.1 Novosphingobium sp.
GGCAATGTCGATCTGGGCGTGACGCGCGTTCCGTTCGATGCCGTGAATGGTCTGAACATCAACCAGACGTCGGTCGGTCATGCTATCGAAGGGACGTACGATCCGGGTCTCGATGCGACGAACCCCGAGTACGCCAGCCTTCTGGCCTCGCTGTTCACGATCAACGACGAGACCGAATACGCCAATGCGCTGGATGCGCTGTCGGCCGATCAGTATGCGGGTTACCTCCGCTCGCTGGGCTGGCTGGGCACGCGGTTCAACGGCCTGATGAACGACATGAGCGAGTGCGGTAAGGGCATTGTCCATACCGAACTGTGCCGCAGCCCGGGCGATCCGCGGGTGTGGGCGGAGTTCAACATCGGGCATGTCGATACGGACGGCGACGTGGAGGCTTCGGGCTTCAAGGCCGACCAGATGTTCATCGCGCTGGGCATCGACTACGCGGTCAGCCCGCAGTTCGTGCTGGGTGTCGCCGGCGCCTACGTGGAAAGCAACACGGACTTCGACCTGTACAACGGGAAGATCGACGCGAACGGCTTCCAGGTCGGCCTGTACGGCAACTACGACACGGGCACGTTCTACCTGAAGGGTTCGGTGAGCTACTCCGACCTCGACGGGGACTCGAAGCGGACGATCTCGATCGGCAACCCGCTGACGCCGTGGCATGCGAATGGCACGACGCTGGCCGGTACGCTGGTGGGCGATCCGGATGCGACGATCTGGTCGCTGGGCGGGGAAGCGGGCTACCGCATCCCGGTGAGCGAGAACGCGACGCTGACGCCGTATGTCGGTCTGGACTATGCTTCGGTGAACCTGAAGAAGTTCACCGAGACGGGTCTGCCGGGTGCGAACCTGACCGTGGACGGCTCGGACGAGTTCTTCGCGGGCGAACTGGGCCTCGAACTGGCCGCGCAGCTCGGCAATGTCGCGCCTTACATCAAGGCAGGCTGGCAGCATCGCTTCAGCAACGACACGGCCGACTTCACGGGTACGTTCGTGGACGCTCCTTCGGGCACCTCGTTCGACGTGATCTCGGAAGACTTCGCTGCGGACAGCGCGATGGTCGAAGTCGGCATCGCTGCCGAACTGACGCCGGCACTGGACCTGCACGTCGGCTACCAGGGTCGCTTCTCGAGCGATGTGGAACGGCATGCCGGTGGCATCACGCTGAGCTACCTGTTCGGCGCCGCCGAACCGGCTCCGCCGCCGCCCCCGCCGCCCCCGCCGCCGCCGCCGCCTCCGCCCCCGCCGCCGCCGCAGGTGGTGTGCAACAAGGGCCCGTACATCGTGTTCTTCGACTGGGATAAGTCGGACATCACGCCCGAGGCTTCGACGATCCTCGACAGTGCGGTGACGGCTTACGGCAACTGCGACGTGGTTCCGATCATGCTGGCCGGCTACACCGACCGTTCGGGTTCGGAAGCCTACAACATGGGCCTGTCGGCACGGCGCAACGCCTCGGTGCGCGGTTACCTGACCACGCACGGGATCCCGGACGAGCGGATCACGAGCCAGGCGTTCGGTGAAGCCAACCCGCGTGTTCCGACCGCCGACGGCGTGCGCGAACTGCAAAACCGCCGGGTCGAAATCACCTACGGGCCGGGCTCGGGCAACTAAGCCCCAACCCAATCAACCCACACAAGAAAAACGGGGCCGGGAGAGAAATCTCCCGGCCCCTTTTCTTGAAGGGCGCAATTAACAAGCAGCTTTACTTGATTGCCGATCGATACCATCCCGGAAATATCCGGACTTCGTTGCAATCCACCAGAAAACCGGTAAGGTAGAAAAAGGACGGAATTGCTCCCTCATGGCAAACGAGTCCCGAAGGCGGCCTGTTTTCAGTGCCGCCTTCTTTTATGGCCAATTGCCAAGCCCGTCCCATCGGCGGCAGATCGTGGGAATATCGATGCCATACGGAATTCCCGCGAACTTCGAAGGCCGGTAAGAGTTCGTCTTCATCCCTTCAGCCGGCCAATATTTCCAAGGAACGGCTGTCTGCTGTCAGACCGATAGTATCGACATCGGCCCGTGGCTTGGAACGGGGGATAGGCCAGAATGGTTTCATTGGCTGCCCATAGCGGGCCGGAGATTTCTCGGGGAAACTGAAAGCGACGGCAGAGGCGGAAGCGGTCTTGAATTAGCTTGGGGCCTCGGAGATGGGGTGCATTGTCTCTCCCCCGTTCGCGACATTTGGGCCCATAGCGGTTCGGCAACATTTGCCCAATGCGACAAGATGTTGGTGCCCGGTTCTAAGCACAGACACTTCTACATTCCACGACGAGGTTCGCAGGCGATACCATCACCGTCACCGTCCATCTCGGGCCGATACCCCGGTTCACCGAGATAGATGGGCGCTGTTCCCGCCGCGCGGGCATCATTGCCCCCGGTTACAGGACAATCGTGAATGACTGGTAGCGGGCTAGGCGGCGTGGACAAATTTGAGTCGTTGCGGGTCCATGTGTGGATGGCGTCTTGATGCATTCAGTTGGTTGCAGACCCGATAGACAGCCCAACGCCCTTCCACCAATGAACCAGCCGCCGAAGTGGGCTGGTATGGGTATCGCCCGATTCACAGCCCAGAGTGCCCCAATGCGGCCCCGAACCCTTCCCAAACGGGAAAGGTCCTTCGCTGTGAGCGTGCGGATTATAAGGGGAAAGAGGTGGTGCCGCTTACTGGACTCGAACCAGTGGCCCCATCATTACGAATGATGTGCTCTACCAACTGAGCTAAAGCGGCACGCCGGAGGCCGCCCCTTATCGGCCTTCGGCGATGATCGCAATCGCTTTTCTTTCCGATTGCGGACCATGGCGGCATTTATCCCCTCTTTCCGCTTCCCGGCCGGGCAGGAAGCGGTGGAACCCTTAACCAAAGCCCGCTAGAGCGTGAAAAGTGAGGATAACCCGCCCCTGTGAGGAAAGCGAAGCAATGCCGAAAATCCGGCGTATTCCGATCGATACCTATCCGGAAAACACCGCTTTCCTGCAACGCCATGGCAATGGCTATTCCCCCGAACAGTTCCAGGCGCTGCGGAAGATCCGCATCACCGCCCATTGCGGCGAAATTCTCGCCACGCTGGCCCTCGTCGACGACGAGAACATCGTGAAGCCGGGCGAGATCGGCCTTGGCGAGCAGGCCTTCCGACGGCTCGGCCTGCCCGAAGGGGAAGAGGTCTCGATCGCCCAGGCCCTGGCGCCGGCAAGCCTCGAATTCGTCCGCCGCAAGATCGACGGCAACACGCTGAGCGAAAGCGAAATCTCCGCGATCATCCGCGACGTTGCCGGGCATCTCTATTCCCCGATGGAAATCGGCGCGTTCCTGGTCGCCTGCGCCAGCTTCATGAGCACGCCCGAAACGCTGTCCATGACCAAGGCGATGGTCGATGTCGGCGCGCAGCTTCACTGGGACGCGCCACTGGTGGTGGATAAACACTGCATCGGCGGCATTCCGGGCAACCGCACGTCGATGATCGTGGTGCCGATCGTCGCCGCGCACGGTCTGTTCATCCCCAAGACCTCTTCCCGCGCGATCACTTCGCCATCGGGCACGGCGGACACGATGGAAGTGCTGGCCGAAGTCGACCTGACAGCCGACCGGATGAAGGAAATCGTCGCCACCGAAAAGGCGGTGCTGGCCTGGGGCGGGCGGGTGAACCTGTCGCCCGCGGACGACGTGCTGATCTCGGTCGAACGGCCGCTCCGCATCGACACGTTCGAACAGATGGTCGCCTCGATCCTGTCGAAGAAGGCGTCGGCCGGATCGACCCACCTGGTGATCGACATCCCCGC
>JAQVEQ010000244.1 GCA_028697875.1 Novosphingobium sp.
ATGGCGGCAAACTCGTCCCACCCGACCGCGAGGGCGACCGGGAAACCGATCGAGGACCACAGCGAATATCGCCCGCCAACGCTTTCGGAGAACGGCAGGATGCGCGTTTCGTCCACTCCCCATTCGACCGCCTTGTCCGGGCTGGCCGTCAGCGCGATCACGCGGCCGGTCGGGTCGGCGACGCCGTTCTGCTCCAGCCAGCGGATCACGCTTTGCGCGTTGGTCATGGTCTCGATGGTCGTGAAAGTCTTGGACGCCACGGCCAGCAGGGTCGTGGCCGGATCGCACGCGGCAAAGGCCTGTTCCAGCGCGCAGCCGTCGATGTTCGACACCACGTGGACATCGACCAGCGAGAGATCGCGGGCCAGCGCGTCCACCGCCAGCGCCGGGCCCAGCGCCGAACCGCCGATGCCGACATGGATCAGGTGCTTCACTTCGCCCAGCGCGCCTTCGTGGATTGCTTCGACCAGCAGGCGCATCCGCTGGTGCAGCGCAAAAGCTTCCTCGACGCTGCTGTCCTTGCCGATGCCCCGCTGGGCGGTATGTTCGGCGGCGCGCCCTTCG
The DNA here is from genome assembly GCA_028697875.1 of Novosphingobium sp. Classification (GTDB taxonomy): domain Bacteria; phylum Pseudomonadota; class Alphaproteobacteria; order Sphingomonadales; family Sphingomonadaceae; genus Caenibius. The sequence goes on from JAQVEQ010000244.1 coordinate 565, forward strand.
GTCGGGTTGACCACCGCGCCGGACAGCAGCCTTTCCCGCGCCCCGGCGAAATCCGCAGCGTCCGCCAGTTCCTCGAAATCGGACAGCATCGAATCGGTCAGGTGGGTCTTCGACCAGTCGAACAGCACGCTGCCCTGTCCTTCGCCCAGCGCGATCCGGCCGGACAGCATCGCCAGGCGCCCTTCGCCCGCGAACAGTTCGTTCAAAGGCGTCAGGGGATGCCCGCCAAGCTTGTTCCAGGCGGCTGCGATCCGGTCGGTCATCGAAATCCCTTTCCTACGGCATGGGGCAGGCGGTATGGCACCGCCATGCGCAATCGGGCCACGAACCTAGCCTGCCTGACGGGCCCGCGCCAAGGGCATTGTGCGGCTGCGAAGCGGGAAACCGGTTAAGCTTCCGGACACTGTCAACTCTGTCAACTTCGCCCCCGGCACTTGACGAACGGAGCACCGGCCAACATGGACGCGAGCATGACTGAAACCCCTCCCGAAAGCGCACCCGGCGCCGATAGCGGCGCCCCGGCAAAACCGGAGAAGAAAGAGGAACATTTCCTCGTCTTCCTGGCCAAGCTGGTCATTATCGTGCTGGTCTTCCGCAGCTTCGTCTTCGCGCCTTTCACCATCCCCAGCGAAAGCATGCTGCCGCGGCTGGAAGACGGGGACTACCTGCTCGCCTCCAAGTGGTCCTACGGCTATTCGCGCTATTCGCTCCCGCTCGGCGTGCCGCTGATCCCGGGCCGAATCTTCGCCAGCCTGCCGGAACGGGGCGACGTGGCCATTTTCAAGGCCCCGCCGCTCAACGACGTCGACTACATCAAGCGGGTGATCGGCCTGCCCGGCGATACGGTGCAGATGAAGGGCGGCGTGCTCTACCTCAACGGCGAAGCGGTGAAGAAGGAACGGCTCGCGGATTTCGTGATCCCGGAGAGCCCGAATACCGACTGCGCCTCGATCCTGTTCGAAGCGGTCCAGGACGGCCAGGCCGTCTGCCGCTATCCCCGTTTCCGCGAGACGCTGCCCAATGGCCGCAGCTACGACGTGCTGGATTTCGGCCACACGCCGCAGGACGATACCGACCCGGTCGTGGTCCCCGAAGGCGAGCTGTTCATGATGGGCGACAACCGCGACAATTCGCAGGATAGCCGCTTCCCGCCCCGCCCCGGCGGCGGCATCGGCCTCGTCCCGCAGGAAAACCTCGTCGGCAAGGCGACCATCGTCATGTGGTCGACCGACGGTTCGGCCGAATGGCTCAAGCCGTGGACATGGTTCACGGCCGCGCGCTGGAGCCGGATCGGGGGTACCTTTTGAGCGAGGCAGCCAGCCTCTCGCCGGAAACCCGCGCGTTCCTCGCCAGGCTGGGCATCGAGACGCCGGGTAACGAGGCGCTCTGGCTGGAAGCCCTGACTCACGGCAGCTTCGGCGGCCCGCGCGATTACGAACGGCTCGAATTCCTGGGCGACCGGGTCCTCGGCCTCGCGATCGCCGACTGGCTGTACGAACAGGGGGACGAGACCGAAGGCAAGCTGTCTCAGCGGCTGAACGCGCTCGTCAGCCGCCAGATGTGCGCGCGCCAGGCCCGCGCCATCGGCCTGGCGGCACATATCCGGCTGGGCAAGCAGGCGCGCGACGACGGCGGCACGGACAGCGACAATATCCTCGGCGACGTGATGGAAGCGCTCCTGGGCGCAAGTTTCGTCACGCGCGGGTTCGAGCCGACCCGGGCGCTCGTCCGCACGATCTGGGCCGATGCCGTCTCCGGCCGCGTGGGCCACCACAAACACCCCAAGAGCGCATTGCAGGAATGGGCCGCCGGAAACCGGAGGAAAATGCCCGAATACGAAATCATCGACCGCTCCGGCCCCGATCACGCGGCCGTGTTCACCGTGCGCGTTTCGGTCGGGAACGTCGGCGAAGCCGAAGCCAGCGGACCGAGCAAGCAGGAAGCGGAAAAACGGGCGGCTGCCGCCTTCATGGAGAAATTCGCATGAGCGCCGAACAGACGCGCTGCGGGGTCGTGGCCGTGATCGGCGCCCCCAATGCCGGCAAATCGACCCTGGTCAACGCCCTCGTCGGCCAGAAGGTCGCAATCACCAGCGCCAAGGCGCAGACCACCCGCGCCCGCCTGCTGGGCATCGCCCTGCTGGACGAGACGCAGATCATCCTTGCCGACACGCCGGGCATTTTCGCGCCCAAGCGGCGGCTCGACCGGGCCATGGTCAGCGCCGCGTGGGAAGGCGCGCAGGAAGCGGACGCGATCCTGCTGGTGGTCGACCCGGTGAAACAGCGGCGGCACGAACTGGAACCCCTGCTGGAAACGCTGAAAGACCGCCCGGAACACAAGATCCTGGTGCTCAACAAGGTCGACGTTTCGAAGAAGGAACCGCTGCTGGCCCTGGCGCAGGATCTCGCGGGCAAGGTCGCGTTCGACGAAGTGTTCTTCGTTTCCGCCCTGACCGGGGACGGCGTGCCGGAACTGAAAGCCCACCTTGCGGGCCTGATGCCGGAAGGGCCGTGGCACTATCCCGAAGACCAGGTCAGCGACGCCAGCGAACGCCTGCTCGCCTGCGAAATCACGCGCGAACAGCTCTACCGGCAATTGCACGAGGAACTGCCCTACGACAGCGCCGTGCGGCCGGAAAGCTACAAGGCCCGCAAGGACGGCAGCCTCGAAATCCACCAGCAGATCGTCGTCGGCCGCGAAAGCCAGCGCCCGATCGTGCTCGGCAAGGGCGGCAGCCGGATCAAGGCGATCGGCGAGGCCGCGCGCAAGGAACTGGCCGAACAGCTCGGCGTCCCGGTCCACTTGTTTCTCCACGTGAAAGTGGATGAAAAGTGGGCCGAAAGCCGCGAGATTTTCGAGGAAATGGGACTGGACTGGGTCAAATGAAACTCAAAGCCGGGACGTTCTGCGCGCTTGCCCTCGCCCTTAGCCTCGCCCTGCCCCTTGCCGGCGGCGCACATGCGGACGATGGCTTGCGCAAGACGCTGCCCGCCGGTGCGCGCTACGTGGCCATGGGCAGTTCCTTCGCTGCCGGGTCCGGCATCGACGAGAGCAAGCAGGGCAGTCCCGCGCGTTGCGGGCGAAGCGTGTCCAACTACGTCGCGCTTGTAGCGGAACATTTCAATCTGGCGCTGGACGACCAGACATGCGGGGGCGCCACCACGGAAAGCATTCTCGCGCCATGGGGCG
>JAQVEQ010000043.1 GCA_028697875.1 Novosphingobium sp.
GGGCTGCTGGCGGGCCTGTCGTTCTCGCGGATCATTCCCATTCTCGGCCTTTACGGCTCGGTCCACCTCGTCTTCCTGATGCTGACCCCGGCAGCCTACCGCGGCAGCCGCTATCGCAAGTGGCCCGGCGCCCTGGCCGTGACGGTGTGGGTCGCTGGCGTTACTGTCGTCCTCCCCCGGCTGGTGCGCACGGTCTTTGCCTACGATCTGACCTACGGCAGTCTCGCCGGGGCGATGATCGCGCTTTTCTTTTTCTGGTTAGTGGGGTTAGGGATAGTGGCCGGTGCGGAACTCAATGCCGCGCTGGCGCGCACGCCCGAGGAGGAGGAAGCAGAGGCATGACCGGTTTGATGGCAGGGAAGCGCGGCCTGATCATGGGCTTGGCGAACGACAAGTCGCTGGCCTGGGGGATCGCGCAGAAGCTGCGCGAACAGGGCGCGGAATTGGCATTTTCCTACCAGGGCGAAGCCTTGCTCAAGCGGGTCAAGCCGCTGGCGGAAAGCCTGGACAGCGATTTCCTGATCGATTGCGACGTCTCCAGCATGGAAGCGCTGGATGCGGCCTTCGATCAGATCAAGGCCCGGTGGGACACGCTGGACTTCGTGGTCCACGCGATCGGCTTTTCCGACAAGAACGAACTGCGCGGGAAATTCGTCGACACCAGCCTCGAAAACTTCCTGATGACGATGAACATCTCCGCCTATTCGCTGGTCGCGGTGACGAAGCGCGCGGCGGAAATGATGCCCGATGGCGGATCGATCCTGACGCTGACCTATTACGGCGCGGAAAAGGTCGTGCCCCATTACAACGTCATGGGCGTGGCCAAGGCGGCGCTGGAAACCAGCGTCAAGTATCTCGCCAACGATCTCGGCCCGGCGAATATCCGCGTGAACGCGGTTTCGGCGGGGCCGATCAAGACGCTGGCCGCCAGCGGGATCGGCGATTTCCGCTACATCCTCAAATGGAACGAGCTCAACTCGCCGCTGCGCCGTAACGTCACGATCGAGGATGTCGGCGGGTCGGGCCTCTATTTCCTGTCCGGCCTCTCGTCCGGCGTCACTGGCGAAGTGCACCATGTCGACGCAGGCTATCACCTGGTCGGGATGAAGCAGGAAGACGCGCCGGATATCGCCCTGAGCTGAGGGCTCCGAACCGGATCCGGGCGGTCAGCCTGCCTTGCGCAGGCCGGCCGCTTCCCCGTCCATCGCCGCCGGCTGGTCCGGCCAGATGCCGCGCGTGTCGTAGACGGCCTTGTCCTCCCGCTCGGCCAGCGGGACGGACTTGAACACGTCGTGATCGACCAGCACGATCATCACGCCGCACTCCTCCAGCGCGGTGTCGACGTCGATCAGGTGCGCGCCGGTGCCGGTGAATTCGATCGGCAATTCGGCGGCATAGGGTTCGACCACGTGAATCCGCTCGCCGAAACGGCGGGCGAGCGTCGCCGCGACCAGCCGCGCCGGACTCTCGCGGAAATCGTCGATATTGGCCTTGAAGGCGAGACCGAGGCAGGCGACTTTCGCCTGCGGCCGGTTTTCGACCAGCGCCGTCGCCCGCGCGATCACGTGATGGATCTTGCCGTCGTTCACGCCGCGTGCGGTGCGGATCAGCGGCGTTTCCTCCGGCGCGCCGTGGACGATGAACCACGGATCGACCGCGATGCAGTGCCCGCCCACGCCCGGGCCGGGCTGGAGGATGTTGACCCGCGGATGGCGGTTGGCCAGCCGGATCACTTCCCACACGTCCAGCCCCATGGCGTCGGACACGATCGACAGTTCGTTGGCGAAGGCGATGTTGACGTCGCGATAGGCGTTTTCGACCAGCTTGGTCATTTCCGCGCTGCGCGCATCGGTAGTGACGCAGGTTCCCCGGACGAAACGCTTGTAGAAGGCCAGCGCCTTGCGCGCGCAGCGCGGGGTGATCCCGCCGATCGAGCGGTCGTTGTTGGTCAGTTCTTCCAGGATGCGGCCCGGCAGGACCCGCTCCGGGCAATAGGCGATGGCGACGTCCGGCGTGCCGTCGCACAGGCCGGGCAGCTTGATGTCCGGGCGCTTCGCGGCGATCAGGTCGCGCATCCGTTCGGTCGTGCCGACCGGCGAAGTCGATTCGAGAATGATCGTGTCGCCCGCCTTCAGCACCCCGGCGACGCTTTCCGCCGCCGCCAGGACATAAGAGAGGTCCGGCGTGTGGTGCCCGTCCTTGGCAAACGGCGTCGGCACCGCGATCACGAACACGTCGGCAGGCGCGATCTGCGTCGCGGCGCGCAACAGCCCGCGCTGGACCACCCCGTGGACCAGGCCGTCGAGATCGACTTCCTCGATATGGATTTCGCCGCGGTTGATCGTTTCGACGACCTTTTCGGACACATCGAGACCGAGGACTTTCATCCCCGCGCGGGCAATGACCGCCGCGGTGGGCAGGCCGATGTAACCGAGGCCGACGACACAAACTTCAGGCAATTCGCTACCGCGCATGGAGGGTTCCCGCTCAATTCCCGCCCGGCCTAGCCGGAAAGGGGTAAAGATAGCGGTAACGATGGGGCCGGTTTCAGCCCGCCAGCAGGTCCGCGATGCGGCGCGCGCTCTTGCCGTCGCCGAACGGATTGTGCGCCCGCGCCATCTCGGCATAGGCCTGCGCATCGTCGAGCAGGCGCGTGGCTTCGGCCACGATCCGCGCCGCATCGGTGCCGACCAGCCGCGCCGTTCCCGCCGCGACGCCTTCCGGCCGCTCGGTCGTCTCGCGCATCACCAGCACCGGCTTGCCCAGCGCGGGCGCCTCTTCCTGCACGCCGCCGCTGTCGGTCAGCATCAGGGTGCAGATATCGAGCAGGCGGACGAAATGCGGATAGTCGAGCGGTTCGATCAGCGCGACATTGTCCAGCCCGGACAGTTCGGCCTGCATGACCGAACGGACGTTGGGATTGAGATGGACCGGGAAGATCAGCGCCACATCCCCGCGCGTGGCGATCCGGCGGATGGCGTCGGCAATCGCCTGCATCCCTTCACCGAAATTCTCCCGCCGGTGGCTGGTGACGCCGATGATCCGCTTGCCGGCAAAGCGCGCTTCCAGGTCCGCCAGGCCGCCGGCCAGCTCCGGCCGGCTGCGGATACGCGCCGCGACCCAGTGCAGCGCGTCGATCACCGTGTTGCCGGTGACGCGGATCGTCGCCGGATCGACATTCTCGCGCCGCAGGGCCTCAGCCGCCGTTTCGGTCGGCGCGCAATGGAGCGCGGCCATGGTGCCGATGATCCGGCGGTTGATCTCTTCGGGCCAGGGGTGATGGATATTGCCGGAACGCAGCCCCGCTTCGACATGGGCGACCGGGATCTTGCGGTAATAGGCCGCCAGCGCGCCGCACATGGCCGTCGCCGTATCGCCTTGCACCACGACCCAGTCGGGCTGCTCCACGTCGAGCACCTGGCCGATCCCCGTCAAGAGCCGCGCGGTCAGCGCATCGAGGCTCTGGTCCGGCTGCATCACGTCGAGATCGTGGCCGGGCGCGATGCCCGCGATCTCCAGTACCTGGTCGAGCATCCCGCGATGCTGCCCGGTCACGCAGACGCGGCTGACAAAGCGGTTGTCGCCCTCCAGCGCATGGACGAGCGGGAACAGCTTGATCGCTTCGGGGCGTGTGCCGAAGACGGTGAGAATGCGTCGGGCCATGCGCCGCCCCTAGCGGCAATTGGTTAAAGGCGCATTGGCGATGACGGCCCGCGCGTTACTGCGCGGGCGGCGCATCCGTTGCCGCGCCCGTATCGGCCGGGGGCGTATCGGGCGTGGCGGCAGCTTCGGCAGCCTGACGTTCGTCATATTCCTTTTCCGCCTGTTCGACCCGGGCCTGTTCGTCGGCGGCCTGTTCGTCGATGGTCGAAAGCCGTTCCTCGCGCGCCTTGGCGATCAGTTCGCCGAAACGCGCGGAGCCGCTTTCCTTCTTTTCGGCATAGGCGGCATCGATCAGCTTCTGGGTACAGCCCAGTTCGCCGCCCGCACCGACCGGCGAGCAGGAATTGATACCGTTGGAGCCAATGGTTTCATAGGCCAGCACGCGTTCGGTCCAGGCCTTGTTGTCCGGGGATTCGCTGGAACGCAGGTCTTGGGGGATGCGATAGCGTTCGCTTTCGGCCTTGCGGGCGCAAACGGTGATTTCGTCGCCGGTGGAAGGCGGGCACTTGTCGTCGCCGTAGACAATCAGCTGGTTGACGCGATAGTCCTTGTCCTGCGCCATGGCAGGCGCGGCGCCGGCAAACAGGGTCGCAGCGGCGACGGCGGCAGCGGCAATCAGGCGTTTCATCATCTCGAACTCCATGGCGGATGGTTTTCCGCCCTTCTCCTCGGGCCTCAGACAACATGCCTGCTGAACCCGGCATGACGCAAGCGCGATGGGCCTACGCGATCCCAGATAAAATGCCCGAAATCAAATGGGAATGCTTCAGATCCTTTCGGACAGGCGAATGGCGAGGCGGCAACCCAGCCGGATCGCGCCGGAAAGCAGGGGATAGGCCGGTGCCCGTTCCGCCCCGGCGGCCAGCGCGGCGTCGCGATGCTCGCGCTCGTCCTCGCGGAATTCCTCGACCGCCCCGGCCAGTTCGGGATCGTGCCCGCCTTCCAGTTCGTCGAGCTGGCGGGTGTAGTGGCGGTCGATTTCCTCTTCGACCGCCGCCGTGCAGGCCATGGCCGCTTCCGGGCCGATCAGCGCGGTCGCCGCACCCAGCGCGAAGCCCGCGACATGCCAGAACGGCCGAAGCACGGTCGGGCGCACGCCCCGTTCCGCCATCAGGGTGTTGAAGCGGGCGAGATGGTCGTCTTCCTGCCGGGCCATGCCCGCGATCTCGCCGGCATGGGGGCCGTTGCTGCCCAGCACTGCCAGCTGCCCGGCATAGATCCGGGTCGCGCCGAATTCGCCCGCCTGGTCGACACGGATCATCCGCGCCGTATCGGGCCGCGCCGTGCCGCCTGCCTGTTCGCTCATGACACTGTTCCTTCCGGCGTCGCCGCCTTGTTGCCGCGAAAGAGCAGGCCGGTGATCGCCAGCGCCGCCGCAGTCGAGATCAGGAAGTTCCACCCGGCCAGCGAAATCCCGAACAGGCTCCACTGCACTTCGTCGCAGCGGACCAGCGGCGCGTTCATGATCGCTTCCAGCGGATCGCCGCCGCCCGCCGTGACCGGGGTGCTGCAGGCGGTCAGGCCTTCCCACCAGCCATATTCCACCCCGGCGTGGAAGGCGCCGATCAGGCCGGACGAGAGGATGGAAAGCGCCGCCAGCCCCAGCCAGAAACGATGGGGCCGCGCGATCGTGCCCATGACGGCGAACCCGATCGCGATGAAATGGGGATAGCGCTGCCACCAGCACATTTCGCACGGGTAAAGCCCGAAGGCGTACTGGCCGACATAGGCCCCGGCGAGCAGCGCCGCCGGCACGCCCAGCGCCAGGATGCGCGCCAGCGAGAGGGATGCCCCGCCGCCCACCGTTCAGTCGCGTTTGGTGGCCAGCGCCGCCGGACCGGCGGTGTGGCGCAGGGTCTGCAGTGCGTAGTAGAGCTGGAAGTCCTCGATCCCCTTTTCCTTGAGCTCTTCGGGCGTGGCCGAAAAGCGCGGATCGGTCTGCTTGTCGACTTCCAGTTCCTTGTCGTCGAGATCGACCTCGTTGACGAGGTGCCCGCGCAAGTCGGATTCGCGATAGCGCAGCTTGGCCCGCTTGGCCCGGTCGGGATCGGACAGCTGCGGCACGGTGATGTCCGGCTCGATCCCGCCTTCCTGCACCGAGCGGCCCGAAGGGGTGTAGTAGCGCGCAGTCGTCAGCTTGAGCGCGCTGTCGCGCGTCAGCGGCAGCAGGGTCTGCACGCTGCCCTTGCCGAAGCTGCGCTCGCCCATGACCAGCGCGCGGTGGTGGTCCTGCAGCGCACCGGCGACGATTTCGGAAGCCGAGGCGGACCCCGCATCGATCAGCACGATCAGTGGCACGCCCTTGGCGGCATCCCCGCGATAGACCTTTTCCGCGTCGTAATAGATGTTTTCCCGTGCGATCCGCCCGCGCTGGGACACGATCTGGCCGCTGTCGAGGAACAGGTCGGACAAGGCCACCGCCTCGTCCAGCGAACCGCCCGGATTCGAACGCAGGTCGAGCACCAGCCCCTTGAGCGAGCCGCCCGCCTCGCGCCGCAGCTTGAGCACCGCGCTTTTCACGTCGGCGCCGACATCGCGCGAGAATTCGTTGACCGCGATGACGCCGACCTTGCCCGGCTTGAGTTCGGACGTGACCGGCTCCAGCTCGATCACCCCGCGCGTCACGGTGACGTCGAAGGGTTCGTCCCGCCCGGGGCGGAAGATCGTCAGGCGGATCGGCGTCCCTGCCGGGCCGCGCATCTTGGCCACCGCTTCGTCCAGTTCCAGACCGTAGATCAGCTTGCCGTCGAGGTGCGTGATGAAATCGCCCGCCTTGACGCCCGCCTTTTCCGCCGGGCTGCCGCGGAACGGCGAAATCACTTTCACCGCTTCGTCTTCCATCGTCACCGACAGGCCGAGGCCCTGGTAATTGCCGTCGATCATGGTTTCGAGCCGTTCGAGGTCGGAACCGTCGAGATAAGCCGAATGGGGATCGAGCGCGGCCAGCATGCCGTCGATCGCGCCGCGCACCAAAGTCTCGTCGTCGACCGGATCGACGTAGTTCGCCTTGATCCGCTGGTAGATCGCGTAGAGCTTGCCGAATTGCGGCGCGGCGCGGCCGTCGACCGCGGCCAGCCCGGCCGTAGTGACGGGCAGGAGCGCGACGGCGGTAACCAGCGCGGCGGAACGCATCAGGGAAGCGAGTTTCATGGCCATGCTCTCTATCGCGCGGGCGAGCTTAACGCCAGATGAGGATTTTGCCCGGCACGCAATCAGCCGAGATATTCGAGCGGATTGACCGGATCGCCTTCGCGCCTGAGTTCCAGCGTGACGGCGGGACGGACCGGCGCCGCGGTGCCGAGGGGCGAACCGGCCACCAGCCGGTCACCGACCGCGACGTCGAGCCGCACCAGTCCCGTCACCAGGCTGGTCCAGCCGCCCGGATGTTCGACGATCACGATCCGCCCATAGCCGCGATAGCCCCCCGCGAACGCCACGCGCCCGGCCGCGGGCGCGACCACTTGCGCGGCGGGGCGCGGCACCAGGGTCACGCCTTCGCTGGGCATGCCGCCGGGGGAAATCGCCCCGAAGCCGGTCACGATCCGCCCCGCGACCGGGAGCTGGTAGCCGGACGGCGGCCTTGCCGCCGCCTGCGGCGCGGCGGGCGCAGGCGTGACCACTTGCGATTCGGCGGGACGCGGCGGCCGGATGATCGGCCCGGGCAGCGCGGCGAGCCGTTCGCGCAGGCTGCCCGCTTCGTCCAGCCGGGCGACCAGCGCGTCGAGGTCGTGCGCCTGTTCGGCCAGCGCAAGGGCACGCTCCGCCTCGCGCGCGGCCGTCCCGCTCGCCTGCCGGGACGCGAGACGCTGACGCGATTCCAGCGCGGCGAGCGCCTTGCGCCGGGTTTCGAGTTCCTGCTCGCTTGTCCTGAACGAGGCCAGCGCCTGTTTCGCCTCCCGTTCCAGCGCCTTGCCTCGGGCGATTTCGTCGCGCAGCGCCGCCGTCCGCCGTTCGACTTGCGGCAGGGCGCTGGCCAGCATGGCGCGCAAGTAGACGACTTCGCGCACCGAACCGGGGCGCAGGACCGACAGGGCCAGCGGACGGCGCGAAAGGTTCTGCAAGGCCGCGGTCAGTTCCACCAGCGGTTTCTGCTTGCGGGCCAGACGCGTGCGCAAGGCCGCCTTCTGCCGCTCGATCAGGACCAGCCGTGCCTCGGCGGCGGCGATCCCGGCTTCGGATTGCTGGATCCGCGCGGCCAGGGCCGCCGCTTCGCGCGCGGTCTTGTCCGCCGCCTGCGTGGCGCGGGCCGCGGTGTCTTCCAGCCTTTCGGCCCGCTCCCGCGCCGCTTTCCCGTCGGCCAGCGCCTTTTGCAGTGCGGTGCGCGTCTCCGCCGGATCGTCGTAAGCGGCATCGCGCTGCGCCGACGCCCCGGTAGCGAGCGCCAGCAAGGCTACGGCGGCAAGGGGCAGGAAACGGGAAACGGGGCGCATGGCGTCATCCTGCCCGATCAATTGGCCCGATGGTAGGGATGGCCGGCAAGGATCGCCGTAGCGCGGAAAAGCTGTTCCATCAGCATGGCGCGGGCCAGCAGGTGCGGCCAGGTCGCCTTGCCGAAAGCGAACAGCAGGTCCGCTTCGGCGCGCGCGGCTTCGGGATGCCCGTCGTGCGCGCCGATCACGAACCGCGTTTCGCGGATGCCATCGTCGCGCCAGCGCCCCAGCAGCTGCGCGAATTCTTCCGAGGAAAGCTGCTTGCCGCGTTCGTCGAGCAGGACGGTGCGGCACGGCGTCAAGGGTTCGGGGACATTCCCGCCCGTTTCCGGCAGCTCGGTCAGCTTGAGCGGCCAGCCGACGCGCTTTTCATAGCGCGCGACCAGCTCCGCCTCCGGCGAGCGGCCTATCTTTCCCCGGGCAATCACATGCAAGCGCATGGATTGCCCTATGCCTGTATCGGCGCCGCTTGTCTAAGCCTGACCGACGGCGGGTGCGCCTTCGCCGAAACCCCACATCCTCTCGAGATTGTAGAAGGTGCGGACTTCGGGACGGAACAGGTGGACCACCACGTCCCCGGCATCGATCAGGACCCAGTCGGCGGCCGGAAGGCCTTCGATCCGGGGCGTGCCGAAACCGGCCTGTTTCAGCCGTTCCGCGAGTTTCTGGGCAATGGCCGCGACTTGCCGGGTCGACCGGCCGGACGCGATCACCATGTGGTCGGCCATGCTCGATTTCCCCTGGAGCGGGATGGAAACGACCTCTTGCGCCTGATCCTCGTCGAGCGAGGACAGTACGAGGTCGAGCATCGATCCCGGTTCGGGGTCGGCGCCGGTGACCGCCATGGCGTCTCCGGCAACGGTGCCGGCCGAAGCCGGCGTGGTCTGCGCGTGGTTCATCGCAGTTTTTTACGCTCCTTGCGGCGGGGATGGCATACGCGGGAGAGGCGAAGGCGCCTCATGGGCGGCCCGCCTTCCTGTTTCCGGTGTGGACGAGATCGTGCGTCAATTGATCCCTGGGCGGCGCCCCCGCCTGGCGGGAGGCCCAATCGGGATCGGCGCGGCGAAGCTGTGTCGCCGAACGCGGATCGGGATCAAAACGCAATTCTATCAGCGCCGGTGCGCTCCATTTACCCCGGTTGCGAAAACTGGCGGCATCGACACGGTATCTCCGCAGCCAGGCCATTGCGGGGCTCGCAATAGCGGCGCGATCATAACCCGGCCGCGCAATTACCGCAATCGGCATGATTTTCGCGATCGCCCGCCAGTCCTTCCAGCGGTGGAACTGGGCCAGGTTGTCGCCCCCCATCAGCCAGACGAAACGCCGTTTCGGCCAGCGGCGGACAAGCGCGCGCAGGGTGTCGACCGTGTAAGCCGAATGCCAGTGCCGCTCGATCGCGCTGACCCGGATCGGCGCGCGGCGGGCCATGGCGCGGGCCGAACGGACGCGGGCCGGCAGGGGCGCCATACCCGCATCGGGTTTCAGCGGATTGCCGGGGGAAACCAGCCACCAGGCCTCGTCCAGCCCCAGCGTCCGCAGCGCGAACAGGGTGATCCGGCGATGGCCGCCATGGGCGGGATTGAAACTGCCGCCCAGAAGCCCGGTGCGCAGGCCGGTCTTGCGCCGTCCCGTCACGCCTTTCTCAAGGCCGGGTCTGCCCGTGGCCGCGCACTTGCCATTTGTAGGTCGTCAGCCCTTCGAGCGCGACCGGGCCGCGTGCGTGGATACGGCCCGTGGCAATGCCGATTTCCGCACCGAGGCCGAACTCGCCGCCGTCCGCGAACTGGGTCGAGGCATTGACCATGACGATCGCGGAATCGACTTCGTTGAGGAAGCGTTCGGCCGCGGCCATGTCGTTCGTCACGATCGCGTCGGTATGGCCGGAACTATGGCGCGCGATGTGATCCAGCGCCGCGTCGAGCCCGTCGACCACCGCCACCGACAGCACCGCTTCGAGATATTCGGTGTCCCAGTCCTCGTCCGTCGCGGGCAGGATCCGGGGGTCGAGCGCCTGGGCGCGGGCATCGCCGCGCAATTCGCAGCCTTCCGCGATCAGGTCGGCGACCACGGCGGCGCAAGCCGGGAATTGCGCGTCGAGCAGCAGCGTTTCCATCGCCCCGCAAATGCCGGTGCGGCGCATCTTGGCATTCAGCGCCACTGCCCGCGCCATGTCGGGATCGGCGGCGGAATGGATGTAGGTGTGGCAGATCCCGTCGAGGTGGGCGAGCACGGGCACTCGCGCATCGGCCTGGACCCGCGCGACCAGACTCTTGCCCCCGCGCGGCACGATCATGTCGATCAGCCCGGTCGCCTGGAGCATGGCGCCGACGGCGGCGCGGTCCTGCGTCGGCATCAGCTGCACGGCATCGGCGGGCACGCCGGCTTCGGCCAGCCCCTTGACCAGGGCGGCATGAATCGCGCGGTTGGAATGGATCGCCTCGCTCCCGCCGCGCAGCAGCACGGCATTGCCGGCCCGCACGCACAGGGCGGCGGCGTCGGCCGTCACGTTGGGACGGCTTTCGTAGACGATCCCGATCAGCCCGATCGGCACGCGCACGCGCGACAGTTCCAGCCCGTTGGGCCGCTGGCGCCGGTCGATCACTTCCCCTACCGGATCAGGCAGCCCGGCCACGGCGTAGACCGCATCGGCAATCCCGGCGAGCCGCGCATGGTCGAGCCGCAAGCGGTCGAGCATCGCCGCGCTGAGGCCGCGCGCGGCGCCCGCTTCCATGTCCCTGGCGTTGGCGGCCAGGACTTCGCCTTCCGCGTCGCGCAAGGCCTGGGCGGCATGACGCAACGCTTTCGCCTTGTCCCCGTCGCTCATCCGGGCGAGCACGCGCTGGGCCGCGCGCCCGGCGCGGGCAAGCCGCGCGACCAGCTTTTCAGGCGTTTCGGCAGGCGCCGCCGCAGCTTCGGCAGTCAAGGTTTTCTCTGACGTCATGGGCCGCGCGCTTAGCACTGGAAACACGGAATGTCAGGACCGAATCGGTTCCGTTCCAGACCCCTCCTTGCTCCCCGAAGCTGAACGGCCCGCGGATTCGTCAACAAGGTAAAACGATTCATCGTGTGACTCGCTCGATTCACCCCCTTTCCCAGTGCAGTGCTGTTTATCCCGGGGATTCGCGTGCTAGCCAGCTGCCTTCCGAAAACACGGCGAGGGGTCGTCTTGCAAATTCAGTCTTTGAGCGGCCTCGGCGCCCGCCTGGCCGCCTGGTTCCCCGATCGCGAGTTTTTCATGCGATCGCAGGGCCAGGTCCGTTTTATCAAGATTTCCTCGCGGGTGCAGATGATTGCCGCGGGCCTCGCTGCCACCGCGCTGCTGATCTGGGCCTCAACGCTCGCCGCCATGGCCATCAGCCAGTACATGTCCCGCGCGGACCGGATGGCTCTCCTCGAACGCGAAGCGAAAGTCGCCACTGCCGAAAGCCGGGTCGAAGCCTATCGCGGCAATCTCGACGCGGTGACCGTCGACCTCAAGCGGCGGCAGGATTTCATCGAGGAAATGGTCGACAGCCTGCCCGCCGACGCCAAGAAGGACGAAACCGTCTCCGACAGCAGCGACGAAGCCGCCAAGACCATTTCCAAAGTCAGCGCCGCCATCCCCGAGGCCGGCGCCCTGGCCCGGATCGAAGCGCGCCAGCTGGCTTTCGTCGAAAAGCTGACCCGCTATGCCGACCGGCGCGCCACCCGTGCCGCCGACGCGATCCGCAAGCTCGGCCTCGATCCGCGGCGGATGCTGTCCGCTTCCAACGACGCACAGGGCGGTCCGCTGGAACTGGCCGCGACCGAAAGCGACGGATCGCTCGACCCCCGTTTCGAACGCCTCGGCATCAGCCTCGCCCGGATGGAAGCGCTGGAACGCGGCCTTGAAGGCATTCCGCAAGTCCTTCCGGCCAGCCTGAGCATGATCTCGTCCGGCTTCGGCTACCGCCGCGACCCTTTCACCGGGCATGGCGCCATGCACGCCGGCCTCGATTTCCGCGGGCCCATCGGCTCGCCGATCTACGCCGCGGCCAAGGGCAGGATCTCGTTCGCGGGCGTCAAGTCCGGCTATGGCAACTGCATCGAAATCAGTCACGGCAACGGCCTCATCACCCGTTACGCCCATATGTCCGCCTTCCGCACCAAGCTGGGGCAGAAGGTCGCCGCCGGCGACGTCATCGGCGCGATCGGCAGCACCGGTCGCTCGACCGGACCGCACTTGCATTTCGAAGTGCGCATCAACGGCCGCGCGGTCAACCCGCGCCCATTCCTGGAGGCAGCGCCCCATGTTCTCGAAGAAGCCCGCGCCGGAAGCGCGGACCACGGTTAAGCCCATGGCAACCGGCAACGGCACCTTTTCCGTCATCGGCAAGGACGTCACCATCAAGGGCGACATTTCCGCTTCGGCCGACCTGCATGTCGACGGCCGGATCGAAGGCGACATCGCCTGCGCCAGCCTGGTGCAGGGCGAAAGCAGCGTGATCGTGGGCACGATCAACACCGAATCGGCCCGTCTCGCCGGAACGATCAGCGGATCGATCAGCGCGCGCGAACTGACCGTGCTGCGCACTGCCAAGATCGAAGGCGACGTCCAGTACGATGCGCTGACGATCGAACAGGGCGCCGAAGTCGAAGGCCGCTTCTCCCACCGCGTTCCCGGCAAGGCCCCGGCAGCGAGTGCGGGGGGAAACGCCGCGAAACCGACGGGTGACGACGAACCGCGCCTGACATTGGCAAGCTGATTGCCGCCCGTACCCGCCCCACGCGGCGGCGGGTACGGAAGACCCTTACGATTGTTCGAGCACTTCGGCGCGCAGCGCCTTGCGGTCCAGCTTGCCAATCGGCGTCTTGGGCATGGCCTTGCGGATCACCACCGTATCGACCCGCTCGTGCTTGCCGATATGGGGTTCGAGCCATTCGGCCAGTTCGTCGCCCGAAACCGGCTCCGCCCCTTCTTCCAGCGTGACATAGGCGCGCGGGCTTTCCCCGCGGTAGGGATCGGGCACACCGATCACCAGGGCTTCCTTCACCGCCGGGTGTTCGACCAGCAGCTTTTCGAGCATGCTGGGAAAGACCTTGAACCCGCCGACATTAATCATGTCCTTCACCCGGTCGACGATGCGGATGAAGCCGTCCGCGTCGAACCGGGCGACGTCGCCCGTGCGCAGCCATTGCCGCCCGTCGCGTTCGACAAAGGCCGTGGCGGCGGCTTCGGGACGGTTCCAGTACCCCTGCATCACCTGCGGCCCCCAGACCGCCAGTTCGCCCGCTTCGCCGGGCGGTGGATCTTCGTGCGGGTCTTCCTTGTCGAGCAGGCGGACCACGGTCTGCGGCAGGGGCTGGCCGATCGTGCCTTCGCGGTTTTCGCCATGAAGCGGATTGGTGCTGACGACTCCGCTGGCTTCGGTAAGGCCGTAGCCTTCGATCACTTTCACGCCGGTTTCCCGCTCGAACCGGCGCTTGAGCGGCAAGGGCAGCGGCGCCCCGCCCGAAATCGTCTCGCGCATGGACGTGAAGTCGGTCTTCTTCAGGCGCGGATGGTCGAGCAGGGCCTGGTACATGGTCGGCACGGCGAACAGCGACGTCGGACGCATCCGCCCGATCGTCGCCAGGACCTGCCCGGCCTCGAAACGCGGCAGCATGGCAATGCATCCGCCGTTCGCCACTGTCCGGTTGAGCACGCAGGTGTTGGCGAAGACATGGAACAGCGGCAGCACGCCCAGCACCACGTCCCGCCGCCCCTGATCGGGATCGATCGCCTGGACCTGGCGGGCATTGGCGGTGAGATTCTGATGCGTCAGCATCGCCCCCTTGGGCGTGCCGGTGGTGCCGCCCGTATATTGCAGCAGGGCAAGGTCGCGTTCGGGATCGATACCGACCGGCTGCGGCTCGCGGTGGACGAGAAGGCTTTCCCACGCCGGCACGTCCGGGCGCGTCGGCACAGCGGCGAGTTGCCTGCCGCCCAATACCCGCAAGGCCCAATTCTTCGGGAACGGCAACATCGCCGCCAGTCGCCCGACAACCAGCGTTTCGAGCGGCGAATGGTCGAGCACTTCGAGCGCGGTCGGCAGGAGAGCAGAAGAATCGACCGTCACCAGCAGGCGAGTACCCGAATCGGCCACCTGCGCTTCCAGTTCCTCCGGCGAATAGAGCGGGGAGAAATTGACCAGCGTCGCCCCGGCCAGCAACGCCCCGAAATAGGCCGAGACGTATAACGGGACATTGGGCAGGAAGAGGCCGATCCGGTCGCCCTTGCCGAAGCCGCGCTGCTGCAATCCGGCGGCGAAGGCGCGCGCCTCGTCCCAGATCGCGCGGTAGGTGTAAGTCCGGCCGAGGAAGTCGATCAGCGGGGCCCCGGGGAAACGCTCGACCGAATGGCGCAGCAGGTCCGGCAGGGCAAGCGGCGGCATGGGAATATCCCACACGCCGAAATGGGCGTAATGCTCCCCGGCCAGCACGGGCCGGATGCCGCTATCCTCTCTGTTATCGTTCACATTGCCCAATTGGGGTGCCGCGCGCGGCGCGGCAAGCCCCAATCGGTCCGGCAGCGCATTCGGATGGGCAAGCCGGAGGGCTTACCGCCCCTCTTCGGCTTCCTGGGCGCGGCGCGCTTCGAGCCAGGCCTGCGCCTCGGCTTCCTGGGCCGCTTCGACCGCGGCCTTGGCGGCGGCTTCGCGTTCCGCCTGCAGTTCCTCGATCAGGGCCTGCTTGTCGCCGCCAAGCGCGGCATCCGCCGCCGGCGCACTTTCCACGGCACCGGCCTTCTTGGCGGCCTTGGCGACCACCGCGTCGAGTTCGCGCTGCGAGCACAGGCCCAGAGTCACCGGGTCCTTCGGCTGGATGTTCTGGATGTTCCAGTGCGACCGTTCACGCACGGCGGCGATGGTGTTGCGGGTCGTGCCGATCAGCTTGCCGATCTGCGCATCGGAAATTTCCGGGTGGTTGCGGACCAGCCAGGCGATGCCGTCGGGCTTGTCCTGCCGCTTGGAAACCGGGGTATAGCGCGGGCCCTTGGTACGGCTGACCGACACCGGCGCGCGGTGCATCTTCAGCCGGTATTCCGGATTGGCCTGGCCCTTCTCGATTTCCTCGTGCGTCAGCTCGCCCGAATGGATCGGATCGCGGCCGGTATACTTGCTGCTCGCCAGGTCGTCGGCCATCGCCTGCACTTCGAGGATGTGCAGGCCGCAGAATTCGGCGATCTGTTCGAAGGTCAGCGCCGTATTGTCAACCAGCCAGGAAGCGGTCGCGTGCGGCATGAGCGGCGTGGGTTGGGACATGGTTTCTCTCCACCCCTTGCGGGGCCCAAATGCGCCTGCGGCCAGCGGCCGGGATGGCGCGGAAATGACACTGAAAATACAAGGGCCGCCCCTTTCGGAGCGGCCGTTCGCCCGTTTATCTAGGCGATTGCCCGCCTTTGGGCAAGGACAATGCGTTCCGCCCGGCGCGTCAGGCGGCCAGGGCTTCGACCTCGGAAGGCAGCAGATCGCAGGCCAGCGCATCGAGGAACTGCTGCGCGCTCGCCTCCCAGGTGAAGGAAGCGCCATGGGCCGCGCAGGCCTCGCGGTCGCAGCGCAGGGCCGCCGCAATCGCCCGGTCGAGCCGTTCGTCCATCGCCCCAGCCGCGGGAATCAGGATGTCCCTAGGCCCCTGCACCGGATAGGCCGCCACCGGCGTGCCGCAGGCCAGCGCCTCGATCATGACCAGCCCGAACGTGTCGGTCTTGCTCGGAAAAACGAAGACGTCCGCCCCGGCATAGCAGGCCGCAAGGTTCGCCCCGGTCTGGGTACCGAGGAACAGCGCGTCGGGGAACTTCGCTTCCAGCCGCGCGCGGGCCGGGCCGTCGCCCACCACCACTTTCGAACCGGGGTGGGGATTCGCCAGGAACGCCTCGATGTTCTTTTCCACCGCGACCCGGCCGACATAGAGCTGAATCGGCCGTTCGAGCTTCCAGAACACGTCGGGCGGCGCGATGGCGGGCGTGAAATTGGCAAGGTCCACGCCCCTGCTCCACGGCTGCAACCGGGTGAGGCCCTGTTCGCGCAATTGCGCCCGCACCGTCTCGGTCGCCACCAT
>JAQVEQ010000245.1 GCA_028697875.1 Novosphingobium sp.
GGCGCGTCGAGCAGGATCGCGTCGAACGTTCCGGCAGGTCCCCACGCCAGGGCGTCGGCCACGACCACTTCGGCGGCAAGCCCCGTGCGGGCAAGGTTCTGCTTCAGGCGTTCGAGGCGCTTCGCGCTCACATCGAGCGCCGTGACCTGCCAGCCCGCCGCCGCGAGCTGGAGCGTCTTGCCCCCCGGCGCGGCGCACAGGTCCAGCACGCGGCGGCCTTGCCCCGCACCCAGCAGGCGCGCCGGCAGGCTGGCCGCCAGATCCTGCACCCACCACGCCCCGTCCTTGAAGCCGGGCAGTTCCTCCACCGCCGCGCCTCGCGGCAGGCGGACATGGCCGGGGGCAAGCGACAGGCCGCCCAGCCGCTCCGCCCATTCCTGCGTCGCGCCCGCATCCCTCAAGGCGAGGTCGAGCGGCGGCGGCAGCACAAGGCCCGCCGCGATCGCCGCTGCGCGATCGCCCCAGCGGGCGGTGGCGGCAGCGGGCAGCGACGGCACTTCCGGCAGGCTCGCCTTGCGCTTCACCAATGCCGAAAACACGCCATGCGCCAAGCGGCGCGGGCCGCCGGACAAGAGCGGCAGGGCAGTGGCGATCACCGCGTGCGGCGGGGTATCGAGCCGGAGCCACTGGGCCAGCATCAGCCGCAGGACGGCGCGCGGCTTGGCATCGTCGGGCAGCCGCTGGCGAGTGGCCGAATCGATCAGTGCGTCGAGGTCCGCCAGCCAGCGCAGCACTTCGGCGGCGATGGCGCGGGCCAGCGCCCGGTCGGCCGGTGCGCGCAAGTGCTGCATCGCCGCGCCTGCCGCCTGGTCGAGCGTTTCGCCCCGGCGCAGCACGGCATCGCCCATCTTGAGCGCGGCACGGCGCGCGGGAAGGCCGGGAATATCGTTCATGCACCGGCCCCTATCGTGCCTTGCCAATATGCGCCAGCCGCTCCATCTAGGGGGCATGACCAAGCGCGCCGCCAAACGCCCCGAGACTTTCCGGAAGCCCGCCTACTGGAGCAACGATCCCGCGCCCAAGCCGCAGGCCGCGAAACAGGGCGAGGAAGATCCCGCAGGCCTGTCCCCCACCCGCTACGGCGACTGGGTGAAAGACGGAATCGCGGTGGATTTCTGAACACCGATCCCGTCGCAGAAACTGACGTGGTAGTGGGGCCGCGATGAAACCGAACGCATTTTTCCTGTTTGCCCTGGCCCTTGGCCTTGCGGCTTGCCAGCCGGCAGCGGACACCGCCCCGGTACAGTCCGCCGCCGTTCCCGCCCCGGCCCCTTCTGTGCCAAGCTTCGAACGCGGCCACGCCTTCGCCCAGGCCGTGTGCAGCGGATGCCATGCGATCGAACGGTCCAGCCTGTCGCCCAATCCGAAATCGCCCCCGTTCGAGGATATCGCCAACCGGCGGAACCTCACGGCCGAAACGCTCTCCACCTGGTTGCGCAGCGCGCACAATTACCCGGCGGAAATGGACTTCGACCTCGATCCGTCCAAGGCCGACGACCTTGCCGCCTACATCGTCACCCTGAAGGAAGAGAATTACAGACCCTCGATCTGACGCCGCCGCCGAAGTAAGCGCGCAAGGCCGCGCTCCGCCCCGTTTCTGTCGGCGCTTTATCGGAGCCATCCCGCCAGTTCGCGGCGAACCAGCGTTTCGAGCATCGCCAGCCCCGGCTCGCCCGCGTTGAGACAGGCGAGCGCGGCGTAATGTTCGCCGCCCGCTTCGATGAATTGCTCGCGCCCGCGGATCGCCAGTTCCTCCAGCGTTTCGAGGCAATCGGCGGAAAAGCCCGGGGCGGCCACGACCAGGCGGCGGGTGCCCGTACGCGCCTCTTGCGCCAATACGGCGTCGGTATAGGGCTCCAGCCACTTGGCCCGGCCGAAGCGCGACTGGAACGTGGTTTCGACCCGCAAGTCCGGCCGCCCGAGCGCCTCGGCCAGCAGCCGCGCGGTCTTGCGGCACTGGCAGTGATAGGGATCGCCGAGATGCAGCGTCCGCTCCGGCATGCCGTGGAAGCTGAGCAGGAGCACTTGCGGCACGAAGTCGAGCGCGTCGAGTTGCGCGCCGATATCGTCGGCCAGCGCCGCGATATAGGCCGGATCGTCGTGATAGGGCGGCAAGGTGCGCAGGGCCGGCTGCCAGCGCATGGCCCGGAGCGCGTCGGCGGCCGCATCCACGGCCGTGGCCGTCGTGGCGGCGGAATATTGCGGATAGAGCGGGGCGAGCAGGATGCGGTCGCACCCTGCCTCTTTCAGCGCGGCGATGCGGCTGGCGATGGACGGATTGCCGTAACGCATCGCCCAATCGACCCGCGCCGCATCCCCCAGCCGCGCCTGCAGGGCTTCCGCCTGGGCGGCGGTTATCGCCGCCAGCGGCGCACCCTTTTCCGTCCACACCTGGGCATAGGCATGGGCCGATTTCTTCGGCCGGACATTGAGGATCACCCCGCGCAGGATCGGCTGCCACACCAGCGGCGGGATCTCGACCACACGCGGGTCGGAAAGGAATTCCTTGAGATAGCGCCTGACCGCCCCGGGCGTCGGCGCATCCGGCGTGCCGAGATTGACCAGCAGCACGCCGATGTCTCCGATGCGAACGGGCGGATGGTCGGGCGGCAGCATCACAGTCCTTCCGAAAGCAGGGGCAAGCGGCGGAAACGCAGGCCGGTGGCCGAATAGAGCGCATTGGCGATGGCCGGCGCCACCGCGACCACGCCCAGTTCGCCCGGATCGACCGGATCGGCATCGCTGTCGAGGAAATCGACCACGACTTCGGGGCAATCGGCCAGCAGCGGCAGTTCGAGCCCGGCCAGCCGGCTGACCTGCGGCAGGCCATCCACGTAGGACAGCGCCGAACCGAGCGCGAGCCCCATGCCGAAGATCAGCCCGCCTTCGATCTGCTGGCGGGCCACGTCGAGATTGACGATCCGCCCCAGGTCGGCGACTGCCGTCAGCCGCTCCACCCGGGCGCCGCCTTCGCCGCGCGTGGCCGTGGCGATCACCGCGATGCAGCCGTCCCCGATCCGGTGGCAAGCGAGGCCCTGGCCGCTCTGGTCGTCGCCGCCATCCCATTCGGCCAGCTTGGCCACCTTCTGCAGGCAGGCGGCAAGCCGCAGGTCCGTTTCCAGCATGGCGATGCGGTAGGACAGGGGTTCGCGCCCGTGCCGCCGGGCCAGCTCGTCGATGAAGCTTTCGACGAAGAAAGCGGTGTAGCCGTGG
The DNA here is from genome assembly GCA_028697875.1 of Novosphingobium sp. Classification (GTDB taxonomy): domain Bacteria; phylum Pseudomonadota; class Alphaproteobacteria; order Sphingomonadales; family Sphingomonadaceae; genus Caenibius. The sequence goes on from JAQVEQ010000245.1 coordinate 3,214, forward strand.
GCGTTGCCGCGCATCCTGCCAGTCGGCAGGGGCAGCGTGACCGGCACGTGATCGACCGCCATGTTGGGAATGGCATAACTGGGCGCGGCCCCTTCCACCGCCATCGGGTCCGCTTCCCCGGCGGCATCGTCGATCGCCGCCCAGCTCGTCGCGCCGTCGAACAGGCGATGGCCGAATTCGCGCGCCGTGGCAGGCAGGGCCAGCCGCGCACGGAACGTGCCGATCGTGCCCGTCTGGTCCGTCTTCGCCGCCAGCACGGCGGCCACCGGGGTACGCGGACGCCCGGCAAGCAATTCCTGCCACCGCGACCAGACGAGCTGAACCGGGCGGCCCATTTCGCGCGCGATCAGCGCCACTTCGATCGCATGGTCGTTCTCCAGCCGCCGGTCGAAGCTGCCCCCGGCGGGCATGGGGTAGAGCACGACGTCCGCCTCCGACATGCCCAGCGCTTCGGCCGCCGCGCGCCGGGCGTGTT
>JAQVEQ010000044.1 GCA_028697875.1 Novosphingobium sp.
ACTTCTCTACCACGTCCGGCAACATCACCGATGACATCATCATGCGTTATCTGGACAAGCATGGCCACAAAAACGGCTTCAGCCCCTCACCATGATCCTACCGGCGTCAGCCGGTCAGTCATTCAGCGCTAGGCCGCTTTCGCGGCCGAATCTTCCCGGGTTGTCTCTACCGAAAATTTTTGCGGGCCTTTCTGTGGGCTTTTGCGAAAACCAAATTCAGAGGCTCGCAGATGCACGAACGGCATCGTGATCGAGCTAAGCTTGAATGGCACACGTTCATTGAAACATAACACTAAGTATGATAGTGAGCCGTTGCTGCATGACTGAGAACCCGCGCATCCGCATCTACGCCAACCGCTGGTTCGCCAAGTTCGCGGCAAAGGAAAAGATCAGCGATGCCACGCTTGCTGACGCCGTGCATCGGGCCGAGAATGGCCTGATCGATGCCGATCTTGGCAGCGGACTCATCAAGCAACGCATCGCGCGCCAGGGCGGGGGCAAATCGGGCGGCTATCGCTCGATCCTGATCTTCCGCTCGGGCGAGCGGGCCATATTCGTGTTCGCCTTCGCCAAGAGCAATAAGGCGAACCTGAGTGCGGCGGAACTGAAGGTCTATCGCAAGGCCGCCAGCATCATGCTGGAGCTGGGCGATGACCGGATCGAAACGGAAGTTGAAGCAGGCCGATTGGTCGAGGTGAAAGATGATGAGCAAGGCTAAGGCAAAGACCTACAAGAGCGAGGCGCTGGCCGCCGTCCATGAAATGATGGAAGGCCTCCACGACGCGGGCAGCATCGACAAACGCACCATGCGCGAGTTCGATGAGGCCTGCCTTGCGCCTGCTCCGGTTCTGTCGCCCGACGAGATCAAGGCCATCCGCGAAGCGGAACATGTCTCGCAGCCGGTGTTCGCACGCTATCTCAACGTATCGAAGAACCTTGTGTCCGACTGGGAGCGCGGTGCGAAGAAGCCGGGAGGCCCGGCGCTGCGGCTGCTGTCCATCATTCAACGCAACGGACTCGATGCGGTCGCGTAACAGGTACAATTCCCGTTTGAAAAAGCATCGGCGCCCCGCGCCGGGCGCCCACAAGAGGGCATTTCATGCCCTCTTGTGGGCGTTCAGGCCGTGGTTTCCCTACCGATTTGCCGATGGTAGGACCCGATCGTCAACGCGCTGCTCTGGGCGCGTGATATGGAAAAGCACGCCGCGCCGTCATGATGGCGCGGCTCATGCTGATCGAAGGAGAGATACAGAGGAGCAAGGAAGGCGTAGTGCATTTGTGAAATTGACAAATTTGCCAAGTAACGAGTTTATGAGACTACTCATATGATAGGCATGTCATGAACGGACCCGGCTTTTCAGATAATCTCGTCGCATTTGCAGAAACGATGGCGCAACGAAAGAATTTTGCAGAGCGCTGGCGAGACATAACCGAGTGTCTTGGTTCGTTCGGGGCCGATCAGATCAATTACGGAGTTCTGAACAATATTTCCTTCAGGCGGGATGAGGCGCCCGTTACTTTCATTTCCACGATGAATCCGGAATGGATCGAATATTATGGGGAAAAACGGTTCGACCTCAACGATCCTCATGTCACCTTCGTGCGGGAGGGGCGGCTCGCGCCGTATCGATGGAGCGAAGACATTCTGCCGCATCTTGACGAGAAACTCGAACAGAACGTGGTGCAGCAAACGGTAGAAGCCGGCTTGCGCTCCCAAATTCACATGATCGCACCCGATCCGCTGGGACTGTCTGGGCCGGTCGGCGGCATAACGATCGGTTCGTCTTTGAGATCCGCAGAATTCTTCGGTTGCATTGGAGACAGGGATCTCCTGCTGGTGTCGATGGCCGCGATTTTTCATCATCATTCGATCGGTGAAGTCCGCCGCAGCCAGGTGGGTGCCCAACCCCTTTCGACGCGCGAACGCGATTGCATGGCCTATGTGGCATCGGGCCTGCGGACGACCCGGATAGCCGAAAAGATGGGATTGAGTGAAGTGACAGTCGAAATGCATCTCCATAATGTGCGGAGAAAACTTCGCGCTAAGACGACATCGCAGGCTATCGCCCGAGCGATAATCTTCGGCGATATCGCTCTCTGATCAGGCAAGGAGCGGTTCTATTTGTACGGACTAATTGCCCTGAGCTGGATGGCAATCGCCACCGCTTCGGGAATGGTCGATGCGCCCAACTTTATGCGTGCATTCTTTAGATGCAGTTCCACAGTGACAGGGGCGATCGCCAGCATTTCGGAAATGGCCTGCACCCGTTTTCCGCGGGCAATTTCTTCAAGGCATTGCCGCTCCCGAGCGGAAAGTTTTGGCTGATCCAGCATTGTCGTTACGCGAGTTCCAAAGTCAGGGAAGTATCGTGCTTGTCGAATGGGTACATTACCAATACGGCCTATGCAGTGATTGCTTAATCCCTGCTACCTATGGATTTCCATAGATTGCCCTTCATGATCTGTCTCCTCTAGTTCCCGTAAATAGAAACAAGCAGTGCATGCGAAATCGCTGCGCTCGGCGCATATTTTTGGGGGCAATAATGAAGCATGTTTGTAATAAGACGCACCAGGCAATTGTGGCGGGTATCAGTATTTATGCCTTGTCCGTGTCTCAATCCGCAATGGCGCAGACTGTCTGCGGAGACGGCAGCCCCGGGCCGGTGTGCCAGATCGACAACGCAGGTGCTTTGGGCTCCATCGTTGGCACGACCGGCACAGCCACGGTCATCAACAACAGCGGCACGATTACAGGCACGCCGGCAATTTCCCAAGGCGGCAGCGTCGTACTCGTGGTCGACAACCAGGCTGGCGGGGTGATCGATGGCGATGGCGGGAACGCCATCGAAGGTCAGCAGAAGATCAATTTTTCGGTTCACAATGCCGGCACGATTAACGGTGATGTCGTGTTCGACGACGTATTGCTCGCGCCGCCGATGTTCGGCGGCGGGTCCATCGTCAGCTACATTTCGGACGGCGGCACGCTGAATGGCGACCTCCAGCTCGGCCAGGCCAACGGCTACAGCAGCGCGGCCTTCTTTCAACGCGGGGCCGACGACGGCGTGACCGGCACGATTTCCGCCGGTTCGGGCGTCGATATCTATTTCAAGAGCTATTCCACCACCCAATCAGTGGCTCTCGGGCAATATGTGCTTCCCGCGACGTTCGAAGTCGAAGGTTACGAAGTGCTGGGCAGCGGCACGACGCTCACGCTCACGGGCAGCGGAGTCACCACTCTGTTTGCCGGTGACGGCCACGTAGTGAACGATGCGACGATCGGGTTGCTCGATACCAGCGGGCTCTATCCGGCCGGAGTGACGGTTGTCCCCAGCGCCATCGGCTATTATCAGCCATACGCCGCCCTCTACAGGCGTGAACAGATACCGCTGGGACAGGCGAACAGCTTCCTTGTTGTACCCTACGGCAATGCCCTTGCCAGTTTCACCAACAATGGCGTGGTGAACGGAGACATCATTCTGGCGACGGCAAGCTTCACCAACAACGGCACGATCAATCTGGCCAGCAACGGCCCAGGCACGGCAATCACAAGCGCTGCCGGCCAGCCTTTCCTGTTTAGCAACAGCGGCTCGATCGTGATGAGCGACAATGGCGCACGGCCAGCCCATGTCGCCATGCTGGCCGAGTTCTTCGAGGGAACGGATTACGCGGTCCGCCTTCAGACGGCCATTGACGAAACCGCGCCGCAGCAGGTGAACATTACGAACCTGGCATCCGGGACCATATCGGGCGGCCTGTCGTTTTCCGGCGTCGCGTCGGAATTCGCGTTCGTGAACGACGGGACGATCAGCATTGGCGACAACCCGTTTGAAATCGACCGGGCCGTCCAAATCAATCTTGGCGGGTTCTCGGCCGCACTCGATCCGGCTTTTCAGGAAGATGTTGTGGCCGACAGCGTCAGCATAGTGAACACCGGAACGCTCGACGGCGGGCTAGAAGCCGACGTCACGACCCACGCGTTCACTTTTAACAACAGCGGCAACATCAATGCCGATACGAGTGACCCTTATGCAGAGGCGCTCAATCTTTCCACCGACGACTGGCCGGACACTCCCGGCGGCGAGGACGTCAACGAGGCGGACACATTCGACTTCCTGAACAGCGGAACGATCACCGGCTCAGTCGAGCTGGAAGCGGATGCCACCCTGGTGACGATCACCAATTCCGGCTCGATCACGCAGGCCCTGCGCCCTGGGCACACTGCATACGTCAATCCCGAAGCGGCCGACACACTTTCACTCGAACAGGAAACCACGCTCGATGGCGAAGTGGTGTTCACCAATACCGGCACGATCAGCAATGCCGATTTGGGCGGCGGCGCGGTTTTAATCGATCTGGAGGCAGGCAGCCTGTCTTCCGGCATCCCCGAGGCGGCCAACGCCAATGGCACCGTGACGGTTACCAACAGCGGCTCGATCGTCGCCTCCGGCGGCAGCTATCTGACCGCCCCCCCATATAACGGGTTGCCTGCCGGCCAGGTGCAGGTCGATTTTGCAATTGCGCTTGGAATCGGCGTCGATGCCGAAGGAACTGGCAGCGTAACTATAACCAACCAGGCAGGCGGCGTGATCGACGCCCGCGGCACACCCCACCTCGGCGATCCGGCGGGACCTCAAGCCCTCGATCCGGGCGCGGCACTGGCCGTAGCGGTTGCCGCCGACGAAGTCACTTTCACGAACGAAGGCACGCTTTATGGCGCAGCCGGTGGTTCGCTGGTCACGCCCGCCAACGTCCTTCTGGTGCCGATTGGCATGGATGGACTGGACTTCGAAGGCGTGATCGGCGGCGCAATCGACACGTTCGGCAGCGTGGACACCATCACCAACGGATCGGGCGGTGTGATCAATGGCGGTATCGCCCTGCGCCAGGGCAACGATACCTTGACCAATGAGGGCACGATCACCGGCAACATCTTCCTCGGCAGCGGTGATGACCTCATCGAGAACTACGGCACAGTCGACGGAGACCTCGACCTGGGGGATGGCAATGACATCTTCATCCAGGCGTGGGACGCGACCTTTACCGGAACCGCCGACGGTGGGGCCGGAACCGACACGTTCGTGCTCGATCTCGACGGCAGCACGGCCAACGATACGGTCGATCTCGCCATCTATGACCAGCTCGTCAATTTCGAGGTGCTGGAAACAAGGGGCACGGGCGGGGGCGTCTCGGGTGGCTCGGGCGACGATAACGTCAACAACACCGGCACTCTCAATGGCCCGGTCGACCTGGGCGAAGGCGACAACCAGTTCACCAACGCCTCCGGTGGCACGATCAACAACGATGTGACCGCGGGTTCCGGCAGCGACACCGTCAGCAATGAGGGCACGATCAACGGGTCGGTCGATCTGGGCGATGGCGACAACCAGTTCACCAACGCCTCCGGCGGCACGATTGCCGGTGACGTCCAGACCGGGACCGGAAACGACAGTCTCCAAAACCAAGGCACGATTGAAGGCGATATCGTGCTCGATGGCGAAAGCACCCCGGCGCCAGTCCAGACTCTCGCGCTCATGGCCGTCACTCCGGCGCCTACCGGCGGCGATGACGTGCTTACCAACGAGGGAGACGTGACCGGCAGCATCTACGCCGGCGGGGGTAACGACAAGCTGACCAACAGCGGCAGCGTGGGCGGCGATATCGACCTCGGCGATGGCGACGACGAACTGATACTGGAAGGCGACTGGGCCATTGGGGGCAATGTCATAGGCGGCGAGGGGACCGATGCCGTCAAGGTCACGTTCGCCGATGCTACGTCGGAAGACGATCTGCCGGTTCTCGACCTGTCCGGCTTTGACGGCGTCGAGCAGTTCGAAGTCAATGGCGGTACGGGTAAGATCGGAGGCGAAGCGACCTTCGAGGAAGTTAATGTCAATTCCGGCCGCTTGATCGGCGCAGCGGATTCCGTGATCACCGGTGACGTCAATGTGGGGAGCGGCGGCACCTTCGGCAGTGCCGGGACCGTGGCGGGCGACATTTCCGTCGCATCGGGCGGCACGTTGTCGCCAGGCGCCTCGCCCGCCGTGATGACCGTGATCGGCGACGTCTCGCTGGCAAGCGGCTCCATTACCACATTCGAATTCGTTCCCGCGCCTGGCCAGAGCGACCAGTTGCTGATCGACGGCAATCTCACGATCGCATCGGGCGCCGTGCTGAACCTGACCGGAGACCGTCCGCTGACACCTGGCACGCCCTATGACATGATCGTCGCCGACAGCATCGACGGCGAATTCACCATCGGCACCTGGGACAAGTCGGCTGTTCAGGGCTTCCTGCGCTATGTCGACGGGGCTACCAGCGACCAGCTGCAACTGGTCGGCACCTTCGTGGCGCCTGCCGGGACAGGGCCACAGGCGATCGCGGCGGTCAATTATGTCAATAGCCTGCTCATTTCCGGCGAGGTAAGCTCCGCGTTGCTCGATGCCATTCCGGTTCTGCTGGATTCCGACGGCTATGCCAGCGCTACGGCTTTCGGACTGTTGAGCCCCGAACCTTACGCCACGGCGTCCCAGCTCGGCGTCGAACACGGGCTGAGTCTGTCGAAGACCATGCGGTCCGGCACCGCTTCATCGCCGCATGATGAAGCGCGTCTCTTCGCCTTTGCCGATGGTTTCGGGAATTGGCGCTCGCTCAAATCCAATGCGGATCTTGGCACTTCGCGCGCCAGGAGCGATGGCTATGGACTGTTGGGCGGCCTCGGGTTCGGTAGTCGGAACGGGTCGATCGCGGCGTTCGTTGGTTACGTCGATAGCCAGCAACGCATCCGGGCGCTGGGTGCGCGGACCGACGCCGACGGGATGGTCGCGGGGCTGCACGGGCAATTGGCGGCCGGGGGCTTCAACCTTGCTGCGACTATCGCGTATGACTGGAGCGATGCGCAGACCGATCGCGCCGTTCCGGGCAATGGTGCGGTTTCCTCGTCCGGGTACGATTTGAACAGCCTGGTTCTGGACGCGACGATCGGCTATTCCCTGCCCATTGGCGGCGATTGGACACTGCAACCGCAGGCCGGGCTGACTCACGTCTCGACAAAGCGGGGCGCAACAAGCGAAACCGGCAGTGCGGCCTTTTCCCTCGACATCGAAAAGGAGCGGGCAAAGGCCACGTTCGCCGATGCTGCCGTGGTTCTGCGTGGGGGCCAGAACGAGGATGCGACCTTCGAGCCCTGGATCCAGCTGGGGGTCCGCCAGCAACTGGACGGAAAGCACGTTTCGGCAACCGCAGGCTTTGTCGGCATGCCCGGGACCTTCACGGTCTTTGGCGCCCCGCGCAAGGCCACGGTGATGACGGCAGGCGCCGGGTTCAGCGCCAGGCTGGCGGATGGTGTCAAGGTCTTCGCCTCCTATCAGGGCGAATTCGGCGGCGGCACTGGAACGCAAGTTGGCGGAGGTGTCCAGATTGCTTTCTGATGATTTTGAGGAGGCGCCGTTTACGGGCGCCTCCTTTGTTCCAAAGGCAACTCGAAGGAGCTTTTCCCATGAAAAGAATGTTCTGTCCGCTTGTTGCGTTTGCCGTAAGTTTGAGCGTGGTGTCCCCGGCCGCCGCAGATGTCTGGATAGCAGGCAACGGCAAGACGCTGGACGTTCTGATCTATGGCAATAGTCCGGATTCCCCCGAGCGTATGGCAGATCAGGCTTTTTCCCTGAGTCAGACCGACTGGCTCCAGCTATGGCAGGGTGGCGAAGGTGAATACGGCTGGATAGCGGTGTCTTGCATACGGCGTACCGATGGCGGCGTGCAGTTTGAATTCGCAACCGAACAGCCAAGCCAAACAATCGCGGTCGATCTCGCCCATGCGGCTGCACGACAATATATATCGAGGAACGGTGGCACGCTGATTGAGGGATGCGGTGGCTATCTGAACAATCAGGGGCAGTCTATCGCAATGCGGTTCGAACCCAGGTGACATAGCTCCCAATTCTCGCCATCCGCGTGCCCTGTGACCCATTGTCGGCTCTGAATGCACCGAGGGAAAATCGTTGGTTGTGTCCCGCGAGGTGGTGTAGGAACCGTTGATCCACGGCAGGATCGGGTTCGTGTCAGGCGGCCAGTGCTGGCAGGCCGACAATGGGGTTATGGCTCACAGAGCCGAGGGTTTCCAGCGTCATGTAGCGGCGCGATACTGCCCACTCGTCATTCTGCTCCAGCATGAGCGCTCCGACGAGGCGGACGATGGCGGCATCATTGGGGAAGATGCCGATGACATCAGCCCTTCGCTTGATCTCTTTGTTCACCCTTTCCAGCGGGTTGGTCGAGGCGATCTGCGCCCAGTGTTCCTTCGGGAAGGCCATGTAGGCAAGGACGTCCTCGCGCGATATATCCATCGTGTCGGCCAGCTTGGGGAACTTCTCCCGCAGGGCATCGGCGACACCGCGTAATTGATGTAGCCACTCTCCTTCTTGGCGCGGAGTCGCCATGAAGGCGCTCCAAAGGAGGAGAGTGACCGATGACGATTTATGCAGGATTGGATGTGAGTGACAAGGCCACGCATATTTGCGTGGTCGACGCCGAAGGCGTGGTGGTGCGCCGCGATGTGGTGGCAAGCGACCCGGAGGTGCTGGCGAAATGGCTGAGGCGGCACTGCCCTTCGTTGGCGCGAGTAGTGCTGGAGACGGGGGGCGCTTTCGACTTTCCTGTATCACGGGCTGGCCGAACGCAATGTACCGGTGATCTGCATTTGCACGCGCCATGCCAGAAAAGCGCTGTCGGCGCGGATTAACAAGAGACCGCTTGCAAAGGCTTGCTGCTCAGATCACTGATGAGTTGAAGGGCACGCAATCGCCGCGGGCCGCCGAGTTTATCGTGTGGCTCACCGGTTTACTCGAGCGAGCCGAGCAGGGGCATGCGTTGGCGGCTTGGAAGCCGTGTTCGAGGCAGAGCACGTATTCGGAGTGGACGATGCCTGCGTTCGGCGAGAGAAAAATTGGTCTTGGATTTGGTCGCTGGATTTTGGTCGTGAGTCCTGAAAAAGGCATCGAACCAATAGGTTATTTCGGATTTGCGGGCCTTTTGTGGGCCTTTCGCAGATAACCGAATTCCTAAACATCTGATATTGAAGTGGAAAAAAGGTCAATGCGGTGCCTCTTCTGGCACCATTTTTCACTTCCAGATAATCCCGGAATGGATCGATAAGCGGCGGGAAACCGCCATTTATCGTGCTGTTTTAGCTCTGCACTGGCTGTGCCGTCCGGTCCACCGGGCAGGTTTGCCGGCATTCTGGCCGAGTTCAGGTCCTGGAAGAGGCGTGGTGCGATGCCCTGCCGTGGCGGTTGCCGCCCGGATTTTCAGGCCTCCCCGGTGTTGTATCCGGAACGGATTATTCTTTTCAATACATTGAAAAGAATGGGAATAGATTGTCTACCATGGTTAACCATTGCGGGCATACGGGGTCGGAGCGACGAGGGCGGCGGGACGGGCCGGGGATGTTTCCCGTCCGGCTGCAGGCGCGCCCTTGCCCGGTAAGCCGTGCGATTTCCTCCGGTCCGCCTAAACATCCGCCGCCTTCGTCGGATTGCATTGCGGGTGGGAACTCGCCGTTGGGTGTGTTGGCTGGGGTGTATTTGCGGACAGGGGCGGAATGACGGCGGTAATCATGGGGGCTACGGTCCGGTGCGAAATAGACGGGCGCGGCACTCGGGGAAGGCCGTGAAGCCGCCTGCCTCGAAGCCCAGTGCGGGCGACTTGCGGGAGCTGGCCGAAAAGCTGCTGTGCTGGTCCAAAGAGCTGGAGCGGGATGACGGCACCGGCCAGGAGCAGCGCGAGACGGACGATCAGCTGCTGATCATCGCCGCGAAATACTACCAGTCCCGGCGGGATCGGGATGATCTGTTCCCCAAGGAGATTTTCGGCGAACCGGCGTGGGACATCCTGCTGGATCTCTTCGTCAACGCCCGGCGCCAGCGCCCGGTTTCGACCACCAGCCTGTGCATCGCTTCCGGCGCGCCGGCGACGACGGCGCTGCGCCATATCGCCATGCTGGAAAAGCGCGGGCTGGTGCGCAGGGTTCGTGCGCAGCACGACGGGCGGGTTCATTACGTCGAACTGACCGAGGAGGCCAACAGGATGATGGAAGAGCATCTGACAGACGCCGCCCGGCGGATCCGCGATCTCGCGTCCGACTAGGCGGGCGCCCGGGGGCATTGGCCCCTTTCCTACAGGCCGCCGCCCGTGCCATGGGGGCGGCATGGCGCATCTTCCCAGCTCTCCTGCCGGTGCAAACGGCTTGCGGAACGGCTGGTTATGGCGGGATTCCGGCCTGCGCGGGAGGGGCGGGATATTTCCCCCCAGAACCGTGTCAACTGTGTCAACTTCGCTCTTGCAGGGGAGGGGCCGGGCCACCGGCTGGTCCGGTGCGCTTGCACCTGCACCTGCACCTGCACCTGCACCTGCCCTTGCCCATGCCGTCCCTTGGCGGTTACCTTGCGCCGGCCCGCAACCAGGACAGGGCGGCCTCCTCGTGCCCTGCAAGGCCGCCATCGCCAAGGCCGCCATCGCCAAGGCCATGTCGCCAAGACCGGTGCAGGCCGTATCGGGCAGGGCGGGGCAATGACGGGATGGTAATGGTGCCGGGCGGCGGTTTTCTTGACGAATTGGGTTCGAACGAGCTGGTCCGCCTCTACCAGCAGCGGACCAAGCTGCGCGTCTGGGTGCGTTCGCGCCTGTGGGTGCAGGTGTTCATCGCGATGGTTCTCGGCATCGGGGTCGGCTTCGCGCTGGGGCCGGCGGCCGGCTGGGTCCAGCCGCGCAATGCGGTGGTGATCGGCGATTGGCTCGCCCTGCCGGGCAAGGTTTTCCTGGGCCTGATCGCGGTCGTGCTGGTGCCGCTGGTGTTCAGTTCGATCGTCGGCGGGCTCGCGGCGACGCCGTCCGGGCGGGTGATGCGGGTGATCGGCGTGAGGCTGGGCCTGTTCGTCGTCGCGACGACGGGGGCCGCGGCCGTGATCGGCTTCGTCCTCGCCCGCCTGTTCCAGCCCGGTGCGGGGCTGGAAAGCCCGCAGGCGGTGAGCGAGCCCTTGCCTGCCGATGCCAAGCCCTTCGACCTGACGCGCCTGCCCGATCTCCTGGCGGGCATCCTGCCGACCAATCCGGCGGCCTCGCTGATGCAGGGCGATCTCCTGGCAATCGTCGTCCTTGCGGTGCTGACCGGCGTGGCCGCTGCGCAAGTGCGGCGGGAGAAGGTCCAGCCGTTCCTGCAACTGATGGACGCCCTGCTGTCGATTTCGATGACCGTGGTCAAATGGGCCATGTTGCTGTCGCCGCTCGCGGTGTTCGGGTTGATGGCGCAGCTGATGATCCAGGTCGGGGTCGAAAGCCTGCTCGGCCTGGTCAGTTATGTCGGGACGGTCCTGCTCGGCCTCTTGCTGCTGTTCGTCATGTATCTCGTCATTCTTGCCCTCGCGGGCGGGTTGGGGATGCGCGATTTCTTCCACGCCGCCGGGCAGAACCTGCTGCTGGCCTTTTCCACGTCCAGTTCGTCGGCAGTGATGCCGAGCACGATCCAGACCGCGCACAAGCTCCACGTGCCGGACGAGATCGCGAATCTCGTGATCCCGGTCGGCGCGACGATGAACATGGCGGGGACGGCGCTGTACCAGAGCGTGGCGATCCTGTTCCTGGCCCAGATCGCGGACGTGCATCTGAGTGCGGGCGAAATGGTCCTGATTATCGGGACGCTGGTCGCATCGTCGATCGGGGCGCCCGGCACGCCCGGCGTCAGTATCGCCATCCTGGCCAGCGTCGCGGTCGGCTTCGGCATTCCGCCGGGCGGACTGGTCATCATCCTGGGCGTCGATCGCCTGCTCGACATGAGCCGGACGGTGGTGAACGTTACCGGCGACATCACTGCCGCCGTCCTCCTGCGCCATTCGCTGGAAGGGCGGGTGGACTAGTTCAGTCGGGCGCGGTGGCGCTTTCGAGGCCGGGGACCGCGATGGTCCGCCCGCCGCCGAAATCCTCGCGCACCACGACCAGTCCCTTGCGTTCGAGGTGGTCGAGCAGGCGGCGGATGCGGCCCGGCGAACTGGTGCCGTAGACGCGCCCCAGTTCGTCCTCGTCCGGGCTGCCGTAGCCTTCGGCGGCCGTGCGGGCGATGGTGAGGAACGGAGCCAGCAGGTCGTCGTCGACGCTGGTGCCCATCTGGAGGATGTGCTCCCTCACGCCGGGATCGAGCCCGTCCAGCTTGGCCACGGCCACTGCGAACTTGCGCCGGAACAGGTTCATGTCGAGCCCGCCGGAAGAAAGGCCGCGCTTGCGGCAGCGGGACAGGAACCCCTGGTAGAGGCTGCTGGAAGGCTGGAAGGTGCAGCCGGGCTCGTCCGCCATCTCGCGCAGCACGGTATCGATGCCTTCGTTGCGCTCGGCCGCGGTCTGCCGGGGCTCGCCCCCGGTTTCGGCCGGGGGACCGGCGTCGAAGTCGGCGATCCTTTCCGCCAGCTCGTCCGCATCCTGGCTCGGGAACATCGGCGGCGGAGGCGGGGCGGGCGGCCGTTCGGCGGCGGCGGTGGCAAGCTCGGCGTGGAGCAGGGCCTCCATCTCTTCCGGCGGCGCGGAAGGCGGGGGAACCAGCGCGGCCGCCGCCACTCGCGCGCCCGAACGCACGGGGCCGATCTTCACAGAGAGCGGGCGCCGGGTGATCGCCGGGCCGAGCCCGAGGAAATGCCCGCGCTGGAGATCGCGGATGCGTTCGGCCTGGCGCCGCTCCATCCCCAGCAGGTCGGCGGCGCGCAGCATGTCGATGTCGAGGAAAGTGCGGCCCATCAGGAAGTTGGACGCTTCGGCGGCGACGTTCTTGGCCAGCTTGGCCAGGCGCTGCGTGGCGACGATCCCGGCCAGTCCGCGCTTGCGCCCGCGGCACATGAGATTGGTCATGGCCGACAGGGTCATCCGCCGGGTGTCTTCGTTGATCTCGCCCGCCACGGCGGGGGCGAACATCTGCGCTTCGTCGACCACGACCAGCACCGGGAACCAGTGTTCGCGCGGGGCATCGAACAGCGCGGTCAGGAAAGTCGCGGCGCAGCGGATCTGCTGTTCGACGTCCAGCCCTTCGAGCGCGAGGACCACCGAGGCGCGGTGTTCGCGCGTGCGGGCGGCGAGCGTCGCGATCTCGGCGCTCGAATGGGCCGCCCCGTCGACCACGACGTGGCCGAAATGGTCGGCCAGCGAGACGAAATCGCCTTCCGGGTCGATCACGACCTGTTGCACCATTTCGGCGCTTTCTTCCAGCAGCCGGCGCAGGAGGTGCGACTTGCCCGATCCGCTGTTGCCCTGGACGAGCAGGCGCGTGGCCAGCAGTTCCTCGAGGTCCACGGGGACGTCCCGTCCCGTCTCGTCCTGGCCTATGACAATCGTCGCACTCACGCCGTCGCTCGTAGCGGGCGCGCCGGCATGGCCCAAGGGGCGGGCGCGATTTATCCTGCGATTTTTGGCGGCGGGGTCCGCGTGGTCAGAGGCGGAGGATGACCGTCTTGGTTTCGAGGTAGGGTTCGATCCCCTGCCGCCCCTGTTCGCGGCCGATGCCCGACTGCTTGTAGCCGCCGAACGGCAGGGCGGCATCGACCATGGCGTGGCAATTGCCCCACACGGTCCCGGCCTTGATCTTGCCGGCCAGGGTGTGCATCGCCGCCAGGTCACGGGTCCACACGCCCGCGCCGAGGCCGTAGCAGGTGTCGTTGGCGGCTCTGGCCACTTCGTCGAGATCGTCGAACCGCTGGGCGACCACTACCGGGCCGAAGATCTCCTCGCGCACCACGCTCATTTGCGGGTTCACGTCGGCGAGCACGGTCGGGTTGACGTAGTATCCCTCGTCCGAAGGGCTGTCCCCGCCGGTCACCACGCTGGCCCCGTCGCGCTTGCCTGCCGCGATATAGCTCATGACCCGGTCGAGCTGTTCGCCCGAGACCAGCGGACCCATCTGCGCCCTGGGGTCGAGCGCGGGGCGCGGCGCCCATCCGGGCGCGGCCTCGGCGACGCCTTCGAGCACGCGGTCGAAGATCGAGCGGTGGGCATAGAGCCGCGAGCCCGCGACGCACACTTGCCCCGAATTGAAGAAGATCGCGGAGGCCGCGCCCGTGGCGGCTTCGGCCACGTCGACGTCCGGCATGACGATCACCGGCGACTTGCCGCCCAGTTCCAGCGTCAGCCGCTTCATCGTGTCCATGGCGTTGCGGCCTATGTGCTTGCCGATGTCGGTCGAGCCGGTGAAGGCGATCTTGTCGACGTCCGGGTGGCGCACGAGCCGCTCGCCCGCCGTCTCGCCATAGCCGGTGACCACGTTGATGACCCCGGCGGGAAAACCCGCCTCGGCCACCAGGTCGGCGAGGCGCAGGGCGGTGAGCGGGGTCTGTTCGGCAGGCTTGAGCACCAGCGTGCAGCCCGCCGCCAGTGCCGGGGCGATCTTTTGGCAGGCCATCAGCAGCGGGAAGTTCCACGGTACGATCTGGACGCAGACGCCGACCGGTTCGCGCAGGGTATAGCCGAAGAACTTGCCGCCCGGCACCGCATAGGGCGCGGCCGTTTCGCCGTTCAGCTTGCCCGCCCAGCCGGCCATGTAGCGGATCTCGCTGACGGCGGAGGGGATGTCGACCGCGGCGGCCATCGTCTTCGGCTTGCCGTTGTCGATCGCTTCCAACTCGGCCAGTTCGTCGGCATGGGCGTCGATCAGGTCGGCGAGGCGGATCATCGCCTTTTCGCGTTCCATCGGCGGCAGGGCCGACCAGCGGCCGTCATCGAAGGCGGCGCGTGCGGCGGCGACGGCGCGGTCGACGTCCTTGTCCGAGGCGTCGGCCACCCGGGCGACGACCTTGCCGGTGGAAGGGTCTTCCACTTCGATCAGCGCGTCGTGGCTCGAATCGGTCCAGGCCCCGTTGATGAAAAGTTGCGGCTTGCGCGCGAGCATCTGCCGGGCGGCCTCGGAATAGGCGGGCTGCACGAAAACCGTATCGGATTGCGTCATGGTCTGTCCCTCTCGCTGGCTCATGCGCCAGTATCGGCGGCCAGGCCCGCCGCGTCCAGCGCCGCGAGCGCGCAGGCTTCGTCGTTGTCGGAAGTTTCGCCGCTGACCCCGACCGCGCCGAGCAGCACGCCTTCGCCGTCGCGGACCAGCACGCCGCCCGGGACCGGGACGATGCCTTTGGGGAAGATCGAGCCGACCGCCGTCATGAACGCGGGCATGGCCGCCGCCCGCTTGGCCAGTTCGCGCCCGCCGAACCCCATGGCAAGGCATCCGGCGGCCTTGCCGATGGCGATATCGGCACGGTGGAGCGAAGTGCGATGGTCGCGCAGGATCGCCAGCGGCTGCCCGGCGGTGTCGAGCACCGCCACGGCCAGCGGCAGGAAGCCGCGCCGTTCGCCTTCCGCCAGAGTGTCGCGTGCGATCTGCAATGCCCGGTCGAGCGTCAGGCCCATCGGCTTCCCCTTTCTGTCATGTCCCTGGGGCAGGGATGCCCCGTTTCCCGGGACGGATACAGGAGGGCGCAGACATGCGAAAGACGGATGGCGGGATGGCCTGACATGAGCGGCCCCTGTCGATATCTCTGCCCCGTGCGATTGACTTGCCGCAGCCGGGCGGGAAAAGCTCGATCCGTCTTCCGGAGTCGCAAGGTTCCGGGCGTGGCGTGGGAGAGATCCCGGGCGGCAGGCGGGCAACCGCTGACGGCTCGGGACGCCGAAGGAGCAACCGCCCCGGAAACTCTCAGGCAGAAGGACCGCGTCACGTATGAGACACTCTGGAAAGCGGGCGGCCGGACCGTCCCACCGAAGGGGTAATCCCGTGGCGAATGCCATGGGCCAAGCTCTCAGGTTTCCCGACAGAGGGGGCGCGATGGTGGAAATGCCCCGCATCGGGGGATTGCAGTCGCGTGTCGGGGACAAATGAATGAGCAATAGCGAACAGATTATCGAAGACGGGGCGGAGGATCTTCCGGCCGCGATCCTGTCTCTGGATGCATGGCATCGCGAACACGGCGGGCGGATGGTCGAATTCGCCAGTTACTGGATGCCGGTCCAGTACAAGGGCATCATCGAGGAGCACTTGTGGACCCGCAAGTCCGCCGGG